>JAAYZL010000012.1 GCA_012514855.1 Clostridiales bacterium | reverse complement strand
GCCGTTGGCAAACCAGGAGCCGTCCAGCTGCATGGCCGCCTGGCCGTCGCGGAACATCTGCGAGGTGATCGCCTCGGTCGTGGCGTTGGCGTCGGCCGCGAACGCGCCCATCTCATAGAGCTCGTGAAGCAGCTTCATGCCGTCGACCCAGCTCTGCGGCACGGTCTCGCCGGGCGCCGGGCGGGTCATGTGCTCCTCGGGCGTGCCGGAAGCGACGATCGCGAACTCGACGATGTAGTGCGGGACATCCGAGAACGAGACGGCCATCGGCACGACGCCGTTCTCCTTGAAGGTCTTGACCGCCGTCTCAAACTTCGCCCAGTCGGTCGGGAGCTCGAGGCCGTACTGCTCGAACAGGTCGACGTTGCAGAACAGGCCCTCCCAGAAGGCGCGCACCGGGATCGCGTAGACGCTTCCGTCGGCCTCGGCGATCGCGGCGTTCTCGGTGAGGTTCAGGCCGGGGTACGCCGCGTTGATCTCGGAGATCGGCACGACCCTGTCGAGTATGCGCGCGGAGTCCGCGGTCTTGGCGAAGTAGAACAGTATGTCGGCCTCGTTGCCGGCGGCGAAGTCGTTGATGACCCCGGCCTTCCAGGCTTCGTCGGACGTCGCGGACGAGTCCTCGACGGTGTTCCCGGTCTCCTCGGCCCACTGGTCGAGCAATTGCTGGTAGGTGTCCGCGGCGGCGTCGGTGCCGGCAAACGTCGAGACGGTCTTGATCGTCACGCCCTCGGCGAGCGCGAAGCTCCCGAGCAGCGCGAGGCAGAGAACCAGGGCAAACAGTTTCTTCATGGCGTCCATCCTCCTCGGTTTTCCATAACTGGATGCCCTTATTATAGGCGAAACTGCACTTCCCGTCATTGGCTCGGCATGTCATTTCTTGTATTTGATTGCGCACTTGTAAACATCTTTTCGCCCGCGCGGAGGCGGATGCAGGCCACCGTGTCCCCGTTCGCGTCCCGGTCGATCGTCAGGCTCGCGTCCTCCCCGTAGATCAGCTTGAGCCGCTGCTGGATGTTCCGAAGCCCGAGGCCCGGCGAGGACTCCGCGCCGTCGAGCTTCGACCGGATGCGGGAGAGTTCGTCGTCGGAGAGCCGCTTCCCGCTGTTCGTGACCGATATGCGCACCTCGCCCCCGTCCTCCCGAATCGACAGCCGTATGCGGCCGCCGCCCGCCGGGGCGATGCCGTGCTCGACCGCGTTTTCGAGCAGCGTCTGCACGAACAGCGGCGGGATCGTCCGGCCGAGCAGCCCCGGATCGACGTCCTCTTCCACTTCGAGCTTCTCGCCGAAGCGAAGGCGCACGAAGCGGAAGTACGCCTCGGCGATCCCGAGCTCCTCGCGGAGCGGCACGAGCCTGCGGTCGCTTCGGTCCATCGCGGCGTTCAAGAGCACGCCGAGCGCGTCGACCATCTCGCTGACCGAGCCGTTGCCGTCGAGCCGCGCCTGCCAACTGATCGTCTCGAGCGCGTTGAACAGGAAGTGCGGGTTGACGCGGCTCTGCATCGCCTGGATCTTCGCGTCGCGCAGCGCGATCTCCTCCTTGTACACGCGCTCGACGAGGTCGCGGATGCGGGACGACATCTCGTTGAACCCGCGCCCGAGCCGGCCGATCTCGTCGTCGCCGCGCATCGGCACCGACACGCCCAATTCCCCCGCCTCCATCCGCGCAGACGCGCGCGCGAGGATCGCGATGGGCTTCACGACGCGCCGGTGCACGAACAGCCCCGCGAGCAGGCACACCGGGATCAGCAGCGCGAACACGGCGACGAGAATCCTCGTAAAGCGCGACATCTCCGCGTACAGCGTCGCGGTCGGCTGGCTCAGCAGCAGCTTCAGGTCGTAGTCCTTCGTCGCGTGCGCGATCGCGAACCCCAGCTCGGACTTAGTGCGGCGAAGCCCGGTATCGCCCCAGTCCGGCTCCCCGCCGGAGGAGAACTCGCCGAGCCGTATCGCGGCGTTCGCGCCCGACTCCTCGGCGCTTTTCAGGATCGGGCGGAAGATTTCCTCCTCGCGCACGCCCAGCACCAGCATGCCGAAGCGCTCGAGCCGGTAGTTGAACAGGTTGCGGACGAGGCAGAACATGCCGTTTCGATAGATGAACCGGCACTTCGTGTCGAGCGTCCGCCCAAGCTGCAGCGCGTCGGGCTGGATCAGGCTCTGGAACAGCATCGCGCGGTCGTAGCCGTCGCTCATGAACATGAACTGGTCGGGCCGGTCGACCGGGAAAAACGCCGCGAAGCTGATCGTCGGATTGCGCGAAAACCGGCGCTCGAGGTAGTTGCGGCTGACCTTGTAGAACTCCTGATAGCGAAGCGTCCCCGCCCGGTGCGCGGCGTACGCCTCGGTCAGCTCGCCGTCGTAGGTCACGTCCTTCGCGAGCTCGATCAGCCGGTCGACGTTGTCGCGCGTCACGCTGAACGCGTACTCCGCGCCGGTCACGAGCGCCGCCTCGGTCTTTTCGCGCACCGTCGGGAAAAACGCCGTGGCGATGTAGCCGCCCAGCGCGACCGCCGGCACGAGCCACACCACCACGACGATGGTCAGTATCTGCGCGCGGAGCGTCTGCGCGCCGGTGCGAAGCGTCTTGAACATCTAATTGAGCCCCAGGTATTCCTGCATCTCGGCGCAGAGCCGCTCGGCGCGCGCCCGGGTCGGCATCTCGCAGAAGATGCGTATGCGCGGCTCCGTCCCGCTGAAGCGCGCGATCATCCAGCCGTCGCGGAAGAGCAGCTTCCTGCCGTCGAGGTCGTTGACGGACGCGATCTCCTCCGACAGCTTCGGGAAGCGGTCGCCGGTCAGAAGCCTCCGAATCTCCGCGTAGTGGGAACTCCTGTACGCGAAGTCGCGCTCGGCCATGTAGAGGCTCCCGAACCGGTCGGAGATGCGCTTGAGCAAGCTCGAGAGCTTCTCGCCGGAGATCGCCAGCATCTCGGTCAGAAGCGTAGCGGCGTAGATGCCGTCCTTGCCGAGGATGTGCCCGCGCACCGTCAGCCCGCCGGACGACTCGCCGCCGATCAGCGCGCCGTGGTCGTCCATCGCCTTCGAGATGTGCTTGAAGCCGACCGGCGTCTCGATGCACTTCTCGCCGTACGCCTCGGCGATCCTGTCCAGCATGTGCGTCGTCGCGAGGTTTCGAACCGCCGCGCCGCGCCAGCCCTTGTACTCGAGCAGATAATAGTACAGCAGCACCAGAATCTCGTTCGGATGCACGAACTTGCCCTCGTCGGAGATGATGCCGAGCCGGTCGGCGTCGCCGTCGGTCGCGATGCCGATGTCCGCGCGGCGCTCGCACACGGCCACCCGGAGCGCGTCGAGCGTCTCGATATTCGGGGTGGGGAGCTTCCCGCCGAACAAAGTGTCCCTTCGCCCGTGGATGATGTCGACGTCGCAGCGCGCGGTCAGGAGGATCGTCTCGAGCGACGTGCCGCTGACGCCGTACATCGGGTCGAGCACGATCGACAGGTTCGCCTCGCGGATCTTCGCCATGTCGACGGCGCTGATGATGCCGTCAAGGTAGTCGTTGCGCGGGTTGATCTCCCGAATGCGGCCGGCCTTGAGCGCCTCGTCGTAGGGCGCGTGATTCACATTTTCCATGTCGAGCGCGTTCGCCTCGATCTGCAGCTCGCGCGTGAACCCCTCGTCGGCGTCGCGCCCGCCGGACAGGAACAGCTTCACGCCGTTGTAGATCGCCGGGTTGTGGCTCGCGGTCACGGACATGCCGTAGGGGAGCTCGAGCCGCCGGACGCAGTACATCACGAGCGGCGTCGGCGCGTCGCGGTCGATCACCAGCACGCGCACGCCCTCCTCCGCGAACACCTCCGCCGACCACTGCGCCGCCTCGTGCGACAGAAAGCGACGGTCGTAGCCGATGACGAGCCCGCGCGCTTCGACGCCGTCGCGCTTGATGCGCCTCGAAAGCGCAAGGGAGAGCCTCTGCACATTTGCCTTCGTAAAGCCGTCGCCGATGATCGCGCGCCAGCCGCCGGTACCGAATTCGATCACGCCCGCACCCCCATTACTGCCTCTACCCAGTGTACCCCTCCGCCGGTGAACGCCGGAACCCCGTCGACGAGCTCGCCGTCGAGCCGGATCTCCCGGACGCCCTTTTCGACGCCGTCGGGGTTGTGTACGGTTATATCATACATCACGCCGCGCCATTCGCGCAAGACCCGAAATTCGCGCCAGCTGCCGGGAATACACGGGTCGATCACCAGTTCGTCGAAGCCCGGACGGACGCCGAGCATGTAGCGCGTCGCGGCGTAGTACGCCCAGCCCGCCGAGCCCGTCATCCACGGGTGCCGCGCGCGCCCGAACGCCGTGTGGTCCTTCCCCATCGCGAACTGGCAGTAGGCGTACGGCTCCGACTGGCGGATTTCGATTTTGTCGTTCTGGTTCGCGGGCAGCAGCGCGTCGTAGAAGCGCATCGCGTCCGTTCCGCGCCCGAGCTTCGCCATCGCGACCCACGCCCACGGGTTCGGGTGCGAGAAGATCGAGCCGTTCTCCTTGACGCCGGGGAACACGCGCGTGACAAAGCCGACGTTGTCGTCGACCGTCCGAAAGCTCGGCGCGTTCAGCATCAGGCCGAACTCGGTGAACAGGTACTCGTCGACCGCGTCCATCGCGCTCTCGGCCTGCTCGCGCTCCACCGCGTCCGAGCACACCGCCCACGCGTTGCTCTCGAGGTGCACCTTGCCCTCGGAGCAACTGTCGGAGCCGATCGGCCGCCCGTCCTTCGTGATGCCGCGCAGAAACCACCTGCCGTCCCAGAGCACATCTCGGCAGACGCGCTTCATCTCGTCGTTTCGCGCTCCGTACAGGTGCATCTCCTCTTCTTTGCCGAGGTGCTTCATGAGGTCGAGGAAGTGGTTGCCCGCCCAAATGTAGAGGAACGACACCATCGCGCTCTCGCCGCCGCCGAGGTTCAAACAGTCGTTCCAGTCGGCGCGCAGCCCCTTGCAGACGCCGTGGACGCCGCGCTGCTCCCACGAGAAGTCGAGTATGCGCTTCATGTGCTCGAGCACCGTTCCCTCGCCGCTGTCCGCGTACGGGATCACCTCGTCCAGCAGCGAGAAATCGCCCGACTCGCGCAGGTTTTCGACGATCGCCGGGATCAGCCACAGCGCGTCGTCGGCGCAGGTGTGCTCGAGGCCGTGGATGATCTTCTTGTCCCCGGCCACCGGCACGACCGTCGGCGACGGCGAGCGCTCCTTCGCGTTCTCGTCAAACCAATCCGGGTCGAACAAATGCAGCCCGTAGCCCGCCGACACCTGCCCGCGCAAGAGCTGCCGTATGCGCCGCAGGCTCATCTCCGGATTCGAGTGCGGCACGCACATGCTGTCCTGCGCGGTGTCGCGGTAGCCCAGCCCCGTGCGCCCGCCGACCTCGATGAACGACGTGAAGCGCGAAAAGAACAGATTGACCTCGCTCTGGTAGAGGTTCCACTGGTTGAGGCTCACGTTCATGTTTTCGCTCGGCGTCGATACCTGCAGCTTTCGAAGCTTCGCGTCCCAGAAGTCCCGGAGTTCCG
>JAAYZL010000441.1 GCA_012514855.1 Clostridiales bacterium | reverse complement strand
TATTTGCGCCGGAACGGAAGCTCCTCCCGCTCGGTTTCGATCAGCGCGTCCTCGCCCAGATGATGGCGGCACGCTTCGTGCGCCAGCGCAAATTCCGCGGTCGCGACGGTTTCCCCCGCGCGGCTCTCCATCACCAAAGCGCCGATGTGCCACGCTCCGAAGGCGGGATAGACCAGCACCCCGCCCGCGTCCAGAATCAGCTTCATTCGCGTTCCTCCTTGTCGCCCCAAGGGGGATTATACCATATGCCCTCCCCGGATGACAAGCTCGCAGATTTTTTCCCTGCGCCGCCGAAAAACCTTGAAGAAATTGGGGAATTGTGGTAAACTTCAAGCAACAAGTGCGCGCGTGCGCGGCGCGCAGCATGGAGGGGTCCGTCGCCGCGTAGACTTATGGAAACTCTCAAGGGAGGCGAGGGGGATGAAGATCGGGCGAATCCTTGCGGCGATACTGGCCGCGACGCTTCTGATGGGCGCGCTGACGGGCACCGCACTTGCGGACGGGACGGTGGTGGCGACGGGCGGCGACTCGTATGTCCGCACCGGCCCCGGACTCGGCTTTGCCACGATGGGCGTGCTCTACAACGGCGAAAGCGCCGAGTTCCTGGGCGACATTGAAACCGACTGGCGCGGCGTCGACTGGTACTGCATCGCGTTTGAGGACATGGGCGACGGCTGGGTATCCTCGAAGTACACCGAGCTCTACGACGACGGCGGCATCTACTGGGGGCTGTGCGTCGAGGCGACCGCGCGCGTGAACGTGCGCTCCGGGCCGGGCGTCGGCTATGAAGACATGGGAACGCTCATCAAGGGCGAGCGCATCGAGTACCTCGATGAAACCAAGTACGACGGCAACGGCAAGGCGTGGTACAAGGCGATGTTCTACTCGAACGGCATCGTCTGGGTGTCCTCGCAGCACAGCGAGCTCGTCTACGGCGAGCCCGGCGGCGGCGACACGGGAGACCCGACCTTCGCGGGCAACTGCGTCGAGGCGACCGGCGAGCTGAACATCCGCTCCGGCCCCGGCCTCGACTACGCCGACAAGGGGACGATGAACAAGGGCGATGTCGCGGATTACCTGAACGACTACGAAATCGACGAGCGCGGCGTCGTCTGGTACAAGGTGATCTTCGGGACGACGACCGGCTGGGTGTCCTCGCGGTACAGCGAGCTCTACTGATCAAAACCTTCTGCCGGGGCCGCGGCCCCGGCGTTTTTTATGTGGAGGAAATCGCCTCTTGGAGCAGAGAAAGCCCTTCCCGCGCGGAAATCCTCCCGGCGAAGAAGTCCGCGGCGATCCGCTCGGCCTTTTCGCGCCACGCGGACGAGAACGCGTCGGGCACGACGAGCGGCAGGTTCGTCGCGATTTCGAGCCCGTCGTACCCCGCGCGGCCCTGATAGAGCGCGGCGGTCTCGATGACCGGGAACGCGCCGGCGGTCGCGAGCGTGCGCTGCACCTCCTCCGAGAGCAGATGCCCGAGGAAGTCCGTCGAAAGCGCCTGCCGGTCGAGGTTGTCGCCGCGCGGCCAGTCGACGACGCCGAGCAGCAGCAGTTGGTCGGCGAGCATCGCGCTCCCGGACGCGGACACGGCCCAGTCCGGGCCGCGCCCCAGATCGGAGAGCGCCGAAAGCCGCCTGACCTCCGACTGCGTCACCGGGATCGCCGCGACGCGGCCGCTGATGAAGTCCGAATAGGCGTTTTTCGACGGCGCGAAGTCCGCGGGCAATTTGCACTCGATGATGTCCGCGCTGACCGGAAGCCCCAGGTCGAGCCCCGGCGGCTCGATCTCGACCTCGGTCGTGCCGGAGCACAGCGGAACCAGCGCCATCGGCAGGCTCGCCCAGTCCGACCCCTCCGGGGACGCTGCTTTCGTCGCCTCCCAGCTCGAGGGCAGCCCGTCGAGCATCCGCCGGTTGTACGCCCAGCCGTACGCGCCCATCATGACCGGCGCGAGCGCCCCGCCCGCGCACTCCGCGAGGCCGCCCTTCAGCTTCGGAAGCCCGCCGAGCTCGAGCAGGCTGTCGGCGCTCGACAGAAGCCCCGGCGGGACGATCACCATGTCCGGCGGGTTGATGCCGCTCTCGGCGAACGCCCGGATCGCCTCGGCGTCCACGTATTTCGCCTGCACGTACACGCCCGGCCTTTGCCTCTCGAACGACGCGATCGCGCGGTTCAGCCAGCCCATCGCGCCCGCGTCCCAGCCCTCGAACACCCAGATGCGCAGCACGCCCGACCAGGTCGCGTATTTCTCCCGGACGAGCGCGGAGGTCTCGGGCGGCAGCTCGCCGAAGATGCGCGCAAACCCAAGCGCCAGAGGGAGCACCGCCAGCATACATAAAATGGAAACAGCGCGCCGCATAGACAATCCCTCCTCCGGGAAGCATATGCCAAAGGCGCGGGCATCTTTCGTTTTACAGAAAGTAAACGCATGAAACTGAAAAATGGGGGTTGACAGGACGCCTGTATTTTGCTATACTAACATTCGCCGCTTGAAACGGGGCGCCCCTGAGGGGGAACCGGGAGGGCGGCGGGCGAACCTTGAAAACGATACAGAGAAGGAATAACGGGAGTTTTTCGAGAGGAAAGCTCGTCGCCGACGGCGACGGATTTCGGGGTTTGAGAGAGCCCATGAAGTCTCCGAAAGGAAGAACAGTCAGATTCTGAGAGAGTTTTGACTCGGGGTCGTGAGAGAGGGGAACCGCTTTGGCGAGGGGTTCCTCGGGATGACGAGAACGAGTTTGAGAAGGATTGAACATAAGAGTTTGATCCTGGCTCAGGACGAACGCTGGCGGCGTGCTTAACACATGCAAGTCGAGCGCGTTTCAGAGGTCGGTCATCAGAGGTCAGAAGTCGGAGGAAAAGGTTAAGTTTA
>JAAYZL010000440.1 GCA_012514855.1 Clostridiales bacterium | reverse complement strand
GCGACTTGATCTCCAGAAGCGTCGCCGCCATCTGCAGAAATTCGCTGGCCGAGTCCATGTCGAGCTCGCCGACGAGCTTCATCGACTCGAGGTACTGCTCGGTGATCTCCGACACGAAGATGTCCTGTATGTCGACCTTCGCGTTCGTGATCAGCGTCAAGAGCAGGTCCAGCGGCCCGTCAAACTGCTTGAGCGTCACGACGTACGGCATGGAACCCCCCTACAAAATGCCCAGCAGGTTGAACAGCGCGCCCGCGGCGGAGCCCACCGCGAGAAACGCATTGTCGATGATGAAGCCCAGCACGTCGCTCAGAACGCCGGAAAACAGAAGCGCGATCAGCACCACCTGCCCGATCGCCGCCGCGCGGCCGCCCGCGAACAGCTCGCGCTTGAGCACGAGGTCGTTGAGCACGTGGTAGCCGTCCAGCGGCGGCAGCGGGATCAGGTTGAAGATCGCCAGCACGATGTTGATCTGCACGAAGTACGAGAGCATCTGGAACAGGTAATATGGAATGTCCCCCCACAGCGGGCGGATCAGAAATTGGCCCAGATACGGGGCGTTGGCCAGGAGCAGCCGGGTCTGCTCCGCGGGAACCGTCCCGAGCGCCGCGAGCGCGACGCCGACGACCGCGTAGAGCACGACCGCGCCCGCGAGGAACATCAGAAAATTCATCGTGACGCCCGCGATCGACACCAGCAGGTCGGCCTTGCGGTAATCGCCCCGGAAGTTGCGCGGGTTGATCGGAACGGGCTTGGCCCAGCCGAAGCCGGCGATGTAGATCATGACGAAGCCCAGCGGGTCGATGTGCTTGAACGGATTGAGCGTCATGCGGCCCAGCATGTTGGCCGTATTGTCGCCGAATTTGTAGGCCGTGCGCGCGTGCGCGTACTCGTGCACGGACAGCGCGAACAGGTGGCCGGGCAGCATCAGCAGGATGACGATCAGCGCGCTGCGCGGGTCGGCCATAAAATTCGAAATAAAGCCCATTTTGCCCCTCCTTTGTTGCGGAAGCGTTCCCCTCATTATACGCTCTCAAGCGGTTTTTCGCAAGAGCGGGAATTTCCCGCGCTCGTCGAAGGAATTTCCGCCCGGCGCGTCGAATGGTACGGGCATGAACGTCTACGACTTTGACAACACGATACTCCGCGGCGACTCGACCGCGCGCTTTTTCGCGTTCTGCCTTTTTCGCATGCCGCGCATGTGGCCGGACGCCGCGGGACAAATTGGGAATGCGGCGCTGTTTCTTCTCCAGCGGCGCGGCAAGCAGGCGTTCAAGGAGCGCATGTTCCGGTTTCTGGCGGTCGTTCCGGACCTCGATAAGGCGATCGAGCGCTTCTGGGACAGGAATTTCCGCCGCGTGAAGCCGTTCTACCTCGCGCAACACCGGGACGACGACGTGGTGATCTCCGCGTCGCCGGAGTTCCTGATCCGCCCGGCGTGCGAGCGGCTGGGCATACGCGCGGTGATCGGCTCGCCCGTCGACAAGAGCACGGGGCGGTTTCTCGGCACGAACTGCCACGGCGCGGAGAAGGTCCGGCGCTTTTTCGAACAATTTCCGGATGGAACAATCGACGATTTCTACTCCGACTCCCATTCCGACCGGCCCCTCGCCGACGTCGCCCGCCGCGCGTTTTTCGTCCGAGGCGACAAAATATCGCCGTGGAACGGCCGCGGTTCTGTGTAAAATTTACATATGCGCAAAGGCGGCCCTTGCATTCAACCGGATTCGGGGTTATAATATATGGGTCTGCCCCGGATGCGGGCTTCTG
>JAAYZL010000439.1 GCA_012514855.1 Clostridiales bacterium | reverse complement strand
CTTTCAGGAGTTCAACCTGGCGCCGAACCTGACCGTCGCGCAGAACATCTACCTGGGCCGCGAGCCGCTCAGGCGCGGGGGGCTGATCGACCGCCAGAAGCTCAACCGCGACGCAAAGGCGATCCTCGACTTTCTGAAGGCGGACATCGACCCCGCCGCGAAGGTCGAGGCGCTCGGCGTCGCGCACCAGCAGCTCGTCGAGGTCGCGAAGGCGCTGTCGATCGATTCCGAAATCCTCATCATGGACGAGCCGACCGCGACGCTCAGCGAAAAGGAGATCAACACGCTGTTTGACACGATCCGGAGCCTCCAGCAGCGCGGCGTGTCGATCATCTACATATCGCACAGGCTGCAGGAGGTCAAGCTGATCGGCAACCGCATCACGGTGCTCCGCGACGGAAGGACCGTCGGCACGCGCGGCGCTTCGGACGCCGAGCTCGACGACCTGATCCGCATGATGGTCGGCCGCGAGATCAAGAGGCGCCGCATCCGCGAGAGGAACACCGCGCGGGACGAGTTCGCGCTCGAGGTCAAAAATCTCAGTCAAGGCAAACTCTTGAAGGACATCTCGATCAGCGTCCGCCGCGGCGAGATCGTCGGCCTCGCGGGACTCGTCGGCTCCGGGCGGACGGAGCTCGCGCAGGCGGTGTACGGCGTGACGCGGCGCGACGCCGGCGAGGTCGCGATCGGCGGAAGGCCGGTCGCGAACCCGACGCCGATGAAGTGCATCCGCCGGAAGATGGGCTTCATCTCCGAGAGCCGCAAGGAGTTCGGGCTGGCGCTGAACCTGCCGATCCGCGTGAACATCACGCACGCGGGGCTGAAGACCCTCTTCCCCAAGGGCATCGTCGACGTGAAGAAGGAGCGCAGGATCGCCGAGGAATACAGGCGGAAATTGCGCATGGCGACGCCGGACGTCGAGCGCGACGTGAAGGCGCTCTCCGGCGGCACGCAGCAAAAGGTCGTGCTCGCGAAGTGGCTGTCGACCGACTCCGAGTTCCTCGTGTTCGACGAGCCGACGCGCGGCATCGACGTCGGCGCGAAGGAGGAGATCCACAACATGATCGTCGACCTCGCGGAAAGGGGCGTCGGCATCCTGATGATCTCGTCCGACCTGCCGGAGGTCTTGACGCTCTCCGACCGCATCTACGTGATGCGCGAGGGGCGCATCGTCCGCGAGATCGACCACGACGGCGTGACGCAGGAAGAGGTCATCGCCTACGCGACGGGGGGTGCGGGGGCGTGAGAAACCCAAAACCGGCCGGCCGGAAATTTCTCCGGCAGATTCCGATGACGCTTCCGCTGCTGGCGGCGATGGTTCTGCTGTTCGCGATCTTCGTGGGCTTTCCGAAGTACCTGAAGCTCTCGAACATCATGAACGTCATCGTGCAGTGCACGAGCGGCGTCGGCATCGTCGCGCTCGCGTCGTTCCTCGCGATCTGCTCGACGGGCGTCGACCTGTCGCTGGGCGGCATCGTGTCGCTGTCGGGCATGCTGACGGCGAAGCTGCTCACGTGGGACGTGCCGCTTCTCTCCGGGCTTCGGGAAAGCAGCCCGGCGCTGCTGCTCGCGCTCGCGATCCTCGCGTCGATCACAACCGGCGCGCTCGTCGGAAGCCTGAACGGGCTGATCCTCTCGCGCACGAACATCCCGTCGTTCATCATCACGCTCGGGACGTTCAAGATCTGCGAGACGCTCTCGCGCGTGATCGCCGACGGAACGACGATCCGCGTCAACGGAAACCCCGCGTTCGAGTTCATCGGCGGCGGGTCGCTCTTGAGCGTTCAGCAGATCGTGCAGCAGGGCGCGCGCCAATCGGTGCGGACCGTCGGCGTGCTGCCGGTGAGCGCGCTGATCCTGGTTTTCCTGTACCTCGCGTTCTCGATCGTCATGAAGCGCACGCGGTTCGGCACCCACGTCTACGCGATCGGCGGCAACTACGACGCGGCGGAGCTCTCCGGCATCAACGCGCGCCGGACGCGCTTTTGGGCGTTTCTGCTCGGCGGCATGATCGCGGCCGTGACCGGCATCATCATGACCTCGCGGCTGACCGCGGCGAGCGCGTCGAACGGGCTGGAGCTCGCGTTTGACGGCATCGCCGCGGCGGTCGTCGGCGGCGCCGCGATGACCGGCGGCCGCAGCACGCCGTGGCGCACGCTGATCGGCGCGTTCATCATTTCGGTGCTCAGCAACGGCTTCAACATGGTCGGCATGTCGAGCTCGCTGCAGATGATCGCCGTCGGCGCGGTGCTGATCGCCGTCGTCGCGGTCGACGCGGCGCGCAGCAGGAGGCAGTGGCCATGAAGAGGGCGCTCAGGGCGCACATCGACGCGCTGTCCCGGCTCGCGGCCTTGGTTCTGATCTTCGCGGTGATATACGCGACTTCGCCGTCGTTCCGAACGATCACGAACATACTGAACGTGCTGCGCATGTCGTCGCTGACCTTGATGATCGCGACCGGCATCGCGATGTGCATGCTCGTCGGCGGCATCGACCTGTCGGTCGGCGCGACGATCGCGCTGACGTCGATACTGTTCGGGCGCTATTTCCAGATCGGCCGCTCGCCGGCGGAGATGGTCACGGGCATGGCGGGCATACTCGGCCTGGGCGCTTTCATCGGCGCGTCGAACGGGTTCTGCGTCGCGTATTTGCGGCTCCCGCCGTTTCTGGCGACCTACGGCGTGCAGCAGATCGCGCGCGGGCTCGCGTACCTCTTGACCGAGGGGCTGGTGTACTCGAACTTCACCGAGGAGTTCAAGTTCATCGGCGGCGGCTACGTGCTGGGCATCCCGACGCCGATACTGTTCGCGGCGGCGCTGCTGATCGCGATCGGGCTCATGCTCAACAAGACGACGCTCGGGCGGCGCATCTACGCGGTCGGCTCGAACCGCGAGGCCGCGCGCTACTCGGGCATCAACGTCAAGGGGACGCTGCTCACCGCCTACACGCTGTCGGGGCTGATCGCGGGCATCGCGGGCATCGTCTACACCTCGCGGCTCAACGCGGCGGAGCCGACCATCGGCACGGAGTTCGCGCAGCAGGCGATCGCGGCGGCGGCGATCGGCGGCATCTCGTTCAAGGGCGGGCACGGAAACGTGTTCGGCGTGATCATCGGCGCGGTGATCCTGACATTGATCACGAACGGCATGACGCTCTTGGGCATCGACTCCAACTGGCAGGTCGGCATGACCGGCGCCATCATCATACTGTCGGTCCTGATCGACCGCAACACCGCGAAGAAGAGGGTCTGAAGTTTCTGCCGCAGGCAGAATGAAGAAATAAGGAGGAATGTTCATGAAGAAACTCTTGGCTATGCTCGTTGTCGCGATGCTCGTCGTGGTTTCCGCCGCCGCGGTCGCGGAGGAAATTGAAGTCACGCTGATCCTCAAAGACAACACCTCGGCCGGCTGGCGCTATCTCGCCGCCGCCGCCATCGCGACCGGCGAGGAGATCGGCGTGAAGGTCACCGAGAACTCCCCGCTGCAGACCCAGGACGCGGACGAGCAGTACAACTTCGTGCTCGACGCCATCGAGAAGGAGGTCGACGCCATCTGCATCGCGCCGGTCGACTCCGCGGGCATCGTGCCGGCGATCGAGAAGGCCGTCGAGGCGGGCATCGCGGTGTTCACCACGAACACCCGCGCGTTCGTCAACAACCCCGAGCACATCGTGACCTTCGTCGGCGTCGGCAACGAGCAGGGCGGCTACGACATCGCGAAGTACATGTTCGCCCAGTTCCCGGAGGGACAGGAGATCAAGCTGATCATCATGGACGGCAACCGCGCGGGCCAGACGACGCTCGACCGCATCGCGGGCATCGAGCGCGCGATCGGAGAGGACAGCCGCGTGAAGCTGCTCGACAGCCAGGAGGCGAAGTTCTCGCGCGCGCAGGCGCAGGAGACGATGGAGAGCTTCCTCGTCAAGTATCCCGCGATCGA
Organism: Clostridiales bacterium; assembly: GCA_012514855.1. The sequence goes on along the minus strand of JAAYZL010000439.1, from coordinate 5,918 downwards.
CCTGGTCATCGCGCTCAACGACGAGATGGCGATCGGCTGCTACAACGCCATCGTCGCCGCGGGCCGCGTGGAAGAGATGCTGATCTCCGGCTTCGACGGCGCGCCCGAGGGCCTGCAGGCCGTGCTCGACGGACAGATTTCGGCGACGCTCAACCAGTCGCTGCCCGGACAGGGCTCCGAGGTCATCAAGGCCGTCAAGACGTATCTGGACGGCGGCGAGGTCGAGGACTGGATTCGCGTCGGCGGCGAGGTCTGCACGCCCGAGAACGCGGCGGAGTTCCTGGGCAAGCTCGTGAAGTAGAACCTATCTTTCCCGAAGCCGCGGCGCCCGCCGCGGCTTTTTTGATTGCCGTGATCCCCGCGATGTGATAAAATGGAAGCGGCGAAATACGCAGGACGGCGGAGGGCGGAACCATGCAGGGAACAGGCAGGCACGCGTACATGATCGTCGCGCACAATCAGTTTCCACTTCTTCAAAAGCTCTTAAAACTCCTGGACGATCCCCGCAACGACATCTTCGTGCACGTCGACAAAAAGGCGACGGTCGACCTCGACGCGCTCCGGGGCGCCGTCCGCGTGTCGAAGCTGACGTTCGTCAAGCGCATCAGCGTGCACTGGGGCAGGTTCAGCATGATCCGCTGCGAGCTTTCGCTGATGCGCGAGGCCGCGAAGGGGGAATACCGGTACTACCATCTGCTGTCCGGCTCCGACCTGCCGCTGCGCACGCAGGACGAAATCCACGCGTTTTTCGAGGAGCACGACGGGACGGAATTCCTCTCCGTCGGGAGCCCGGACCTGCCGAAGAACAAGAGCCGCATCCAATACTACTACGCGCTTCACGAGTGGATCGGGAGGAGGGGGGACGGAACCAGCCGGGGGCTCCGGTTCATCAACCGGTTTTTCATCGGCGCACAGCAGCTTCTGCGCATCGACAGGACGCGGAAGCTGCCAATCGCGGTCTACAAGGGCACGAACTGGTTCAGCATCACCGACGGCCTCGTCCGGCACGTGCTCTCGAGGGAGGCATTCATCCGCAAGCACTTCAACATGTCGTGGTGCGCCGACGAGCTGTTTGTGCAGACGGTCGCGATGGATTCCCCGTTCCGGGACAGAATAGACAGCGACGTGCGCAGGTTCATGATCTGGCAAAAGCTCGGCCCGAGGGCGCTGCGCCTCGCGGACTACGACGCCATGCGGGAGAGCGGCGCGCTCTGGGCGCGCAAGTTCGACGAGAAGCTGGACCCCGAAATCGTCGACAGGCTGTTTTCGGAGCTTCGCCCAATTTGAATCGACGGGCCGTCCACATTGCAGATCTCCGCGGAAAAGCGGCCGATTCTCGGGAAATTTTGCGTACAAGGCAGGAGTTTCCACCGCGCCGGCGAAAATAAGGAAGGCGGAACGGCGAAAAAGGGAGGATGAATACACTATGCTGAACCTATCCTGCAAGGCGACGGGCATCGCGCCGTCGCAGACGCTTGCGATTGACACGCGCGCGAAGGCGCTGAAGGAAGAGGGCAAGGACGTCGTCGGCTTCGGCGTGGGCGAGCCGGACTTCGACACCCCCCCGCACATCCGCGAGGCCGGCAAGCGCGCCATCGACGAGGGCAAGACCCGCTATACGCCGGTTCCCGGCACGCTGACGCTCAGGAAGAGGATCGCGGAGAAGTTTCTGAAGGACAACGGCCTCTCGTACAAGCCGGCGGAGATTCTGGTCTCGAGCGGCGCGAAGCAGTCGATCTTCACGGCGCTCGCGGCGATCGTAAACGACGGCGACGAGGTGCTGATCCCCTCCCCCTACTGGGTCAGCTACCCCGAGATGGTCCGGATGGTCGGCGGCGTGCCGGTGTACGTCCCCACCCGGCGGGAGGACGACTTCCGCGTCCGAGCCGAGGCCGTCGGCGCGCTCGCGACCGAGAGGACGAAGGCGCTGATCCTGAACAGCCCGAGCAACCCCAACGGCTGCGTGCTGCCGGAGGAATCGCTCCGCGGGATCGCCCGGGTCGCGGTCGAGAAGCAGTTCTACGTGATCTCCGACGAAGTCTACGAAAAGCTCGTCTACGACGGCGAGAAGCACGTGTCGATCGCCGCGCTCGGCGACCGGATCAAGGCGCAGACGGTCGTCGTCAACGGCGCGAGCAAGGCCTACGCGATGACCGGCTGGCGCATCGGCTACGCGGCGGGCCCGGCGAACGTCATCAAGGCGATGTCCGCGTACCAGAGCCACGCGGCCAGCAACGCGTGCAGCATCTCGCAGTACGCGACCGAGGCGGCGCTCGCGGGCGGCGGGGAGGAGCTCGACAAGATGGTCGCGGCGTTCGACGCGCGCAGGAAGCTGATCCACAGGCTCGTCAACGAGGTGCCCGAGCTGTCGGCGTTCTTGCCGAAGGGCGCGTTCTACATCATGGTGGACGTGCGCGGCATCCTCGGGAAGAGGCATCGAGGCGTTGCCGTCGAGTCCGCGCAGGCGTTCGCGGAGCTTCTGCTCGACGAGGAGTTCGTCGCGGTCGTGCCCGGAGAGGCGTTCGGCGCGCCGGGGTTCGTCCGGCTCTCGTACGCGACGAGCGAGGAGCGCATCCGCGAGGGCGTCCGCCGCATGGCCGCGTTTATCGGAAAGATGGAGTGATGCATTGAACAACGCCGCGCCGTGCTGTATAATGGACACGGCGCGGCATCTTTTTGTGCGGAGGGGATTCGATGGAATTGCAGGGGGTTCGGGAACTGCTCGCGGAGCAGGAAAAGTGCCTGCGGTTCGCGCGGTTTGACGCGAATGCGGCGTGGGCGCTGGGGAAATTGATGGCGGAAACGGTGCTCGGCCGCGGATTGAAGCTCTCGGTCGCGCTGCGCTCCGCGACCGGCCACACGCTGTTTCAATTCTCGGCGGACGGCACGACGCGCAACAACCAGAACTGGATGAACCGCAAATTGAACGCGGTGCTGCTGATGGAGAAGAGCTCTCTCGCGTCGTACGTCGACGCGCAGCTCAGGGGCGAGGGCGTCGAGCGCCACGGGCTCGACCCGAGGGAGTACGTGTTCTGCGGCGGCGGCTTCCCGATCCGCCTCGCCGGCGGCGAGCTCGTCGGCGTCGCGCTCGCGTCGGGATTGCCGCACCTCGAGGACCACGCGTTCCTCGTCGACTGCCTGTCGGAGTTCCTCGGGGTGGACGCGCCGAGGCTGGGTACGAGCGAGGATATCTAGATGGACAGAAGCTTCTCCGCGCGCGCAAACTGCCCGGAGGCGAGCAAGGATCGGATCAGCGACGAGGACACGACGTCTTTCCCGTCGAGCACCGGCGGCACGACGACGGCCCGGAAGCCCGCCTCCGAAGCGAGCGCCCGGATCAGATTCGCGTTGCCTTCGCCGCGGCGGCCGAAGCGGTGATCCTCGCCGACGACGACGGCCTTCGCGCGCATCGCGGCGACGAGGCTGAGCAGGTATTCGCGCGCGGAGAGCTTCGAAAGCTCCGGGGTGAACCGCTGGACGAGCGCGCAGTCGGCCTTGAGCAGCGCGAACTTGCGGAGCTTTTCCTCGAGGTCGGTCAGTTGGCGCGGCATGCGCGCGGGGTCGAGCACCGACAGCGGGTGCCGGTCGAACGTGCAGGCGACGCAGCTCGCGCCGAGCTCGTCCGCGAGCGCCTTCGCCCGGCGGAGAAGCGCCGCGTGGCCGATGTGCACGCCGTCGAAGGTGCCCAGCGCCAGGACCGACGCGGGGCCGAGAAATTCGCGTTCGCTGTGGAGGATCTGCATAGCTACCTCGTGAATCTTAAAATCAGCCGCGCGGCAGCAGCATCGCGCGGAACCGCACGGACCCGTCCGGCTGCGGCGCGCCGATGCCGGCGAACGCCCCGCCCACGTACACGCGCACGGCGGCGGCGTCCGGCGCCGGGGCCTCGAGCCACCTTGGGTTGAGCGGATTTCCGTTCAGCACCGCGTCCCGGCGGCTCTTTTCGACGACCACCGCGGGGAGGTGCAATATCGCCGCGTCCGGGGGGATCAGCTTCGCTGCGATGTCCGCTCCGAGCGCGTCGATCTCCTCGAGCGTCAGCGCACCGTCCAGAGAAAACGCGCCCGCGCGCGTCCGACGGAGCGCCGCCATGTGCCCGCCGACAGAGAGCGCGCGGCCGATGTCGTGGCAGAGCGTGCGGATGTAGACGCCCTTTCCGCAGTCGATCTCGAGCCGGAAGCGGTTTTCGCCGAGTTCCGCCAGCAGGCGGATGGCGTCCACGCGGCACGCGCGCGGCTGGAGCTCGGCGGTCTCGCCGCGGCGGGCGAGCGCGTACATCCGCTCTCCGTTGCGCTTGATCGCGGAGTACATCGGCGGAACCTGCGCGATCTCGCCGACGAAGCGGGGCAGCACTTTGAGCAGCGCCTCCGCCGGAACGACCGCGTCGGAGGTTTTTACGGCGTTTCCGGACGCGTCCTGCGTGTCCGTCTCGACGCCCAATTGAAGCTCCGCGACGTAGGTCTTTTGCTTGTCGACGATGTAGTCGAACAGCCGCGTCGCCGTGCCGACCGCGACCGGCAGCACGCCGGAGGCGTCCGGGTCGAGCGTCCCGCCGTGGCCGACCGCCGTCGTGCGCGGGAGCCGCTTGCGCACGAACACGACGCAGTCGCTGGACGTCCTCCCGAGCGGCTTGTCGAGCACCAGGAAGCCGGTCACAGCACTTCCTCGATCCTCTTGAGCACCTTGTGAACCGCCTCGTCGAGCGGCAGCGGCACCGTGATGCCCGCCGCGCGCTCGTGCCCGCCGCCGCCGAGCGGCAGCGCCACGTCCCTGGCGACGTTGTACGGCGCGACCGAGCGCAGCGACACGCGCGTCATGCCGTCCTCCTGCTCGGTGAACAGCGCCGCGGCCTTGACGCCCTCGATCTCGATTAAGTAATTGATGATGCGCTCGGTGTCGGCGCGCACGGCCCCGGTCTCCCGGAACATTTTGTTCGTCACGCGCGCGTGGGCGACGCCGCCCTCGACCGACGCGTTCGCGAGCGCGAGCCCCAACAGCTTCGTGCGCGCGAACGTCCGCGTGCGGTAGATTCTGCGCGTGATCAGGTCGATGTCCGCGCCGGCGCGCACGCACTCCGCCGCGGCCTCGAGTGCCTCGGCGGTCGTGTTCGAGTAGTTGAAGTGGCCGGTGTCCGACGAGATCGCTGCGAACAGGCACGTCGCCATGTCCGGCGTGAGCCCGACGCCGAGCACATGAATCAGCTCGAGCACCATCTCGCCGGTCGCCGCGCGCTCGGGCCGGACGACGTTCAGCTGGCCGAACAGCGGGTTGCTCTCGTGGTGGTCGAGCACCGCGCGCTCGGGGGCCGCCTCAAACAGCCGGAGGTTGTCCCCGAGCAGCTCCGGCGAGCTCACGTCGACCGCGAGCGCGCACTTCGGCGGAAACGGCGGCGCGGCGTCTTTGATCACCTCGTCCGAAAACGGCAGAAAATCCAAATACGCGGGCACGCCGCCCGGCAGGAACATCGCCGCGCGCTTGCCCAGCGCCCGAAGCGCGAGCGTCAAAGCGATGCACGAGCCCGCGGCGTCGCCGTCCGGCGCGCGGTGGCTGAACACCGCGATGTCGTCCCGTAAAAGCAGCCACTGAGCGAGCTCACGCATCTTGTCCACCCTCGGTTTCCTTCAGGATTCGGTCGATCTTCGCGGCGTACTCGATGTTCGTGTCGAGCTCGAACAGCACCTCCGGCACATACCGGAGCTCGACGCGCTTCCCGAGCTCCCGCCGGATGAACCCGGCGGCGGACTTGAGCGCCGCCATCATGCCCTTCCGGTGCTCCTCCTCGAGGATGCTTATGCGCACCTTGCAGTAGCGCAGGTCGCGCGTGACCTCCGCGCGCACGATCGACCAGGTGCCGCGGATGCGCGGGTCGTTCAGCTCGTCGCGGATGATGCGGTCCAGCTCGCGCGTGACCTCCGCGG
>JAAYZL010000438.1 GCA_012514855.1 Clostridiales bacterium | reverse complement strand
TCAAGGAGAAGTTGGGGGATGGCGACGTGTCCCACTCCATGAAGACCAGACGCAAGCCGCCGACGCGATACTACGGCACGGTTCGGGAGAACCGAAAGAACGGAGACATCACGATTCCCATCTGGCCGGATTGTCGGATACCAGCCAACGAACACGAAGGGGCGTCTTGCGGGGACGCAACTAGTTATTGAGTGTCCGTTCCGCGAACCCCATTCCGGGAGGGCATTCGCGGGTCTATCGGGCGGTAAGTGAAGCGGAATACCGGGATATTCTTAGGACGGATACGTTGCGACAGGGTCCGAATTCCTTGGAGGGCAAATGGTTTGCCGATACCGTGGAAGGTGCCCGGTTGCATGGCGATGCGTTGCAGGGATCCGGCAGGTATCGGATCATTGAAGTTGACGTGCCGGACAATGCGCCGAGTCTATTTCGGCAACCGGATCTGGATGGTCGCGGTCCTGCTCGATTCCTTCACCTTGATGATTTACGAAATGTGTCACCGCGACCGTTTGAAGGGAAGTAGCGTATGCAAGCACGAATTCGATGGAAGACGAAAGAAAGTGGTGGCAGATCAAAGCCACCGACCGGTGTAGGATCACCGCCGTATGCAACGGTGGTGCGATTCCGTGACACAGAGGAACCTTGGCCACCCGCAAATGCGTGGTCGTTGGTCGTCGAGAAGATTCAAACGCAAAGTGATGAATACGAGTGGATCGCGAACATCCGATTCCTTGTTGACGAGGCTCCTCATGATGAGCTCTGTCCGAATCGGGAGTTTGAGCTTTATGAAGGCGCGAAGTGCGTTGCGACCGGAGTAATCCTTGAATCGCAATGATTCCAATAGCAGCGGATGCTTTGGCTTTCAGCCCTGAGGTATCGGTTCTGCCGCGTCTTCTGCTTTCCATACGTCTGGGAGGAATTGCTCCAATTCGTCCGGTGGCGTGGTCGGCAACTTCGCAAGCACGCTGGTGAGGTATTTGTGCGGATCTATCGCGTGGCGCTCGGCGGAGGCGATGAGGGTCCAGAGTTTTGCATGACTGGCGGCGGCTTGGTCGTTGCCGGCGAAGAGCCAGTTTTTGCGGCCCAGCGCGACACGCTTCAGCGCGCGTTCGGCCGGGTTGTTGTCGATGTTCAGGAAGCCTTGCGTCGTGTACGTGCATAGCGCGGCCCACTGGTTCAGCGCGTAGGTGATCGCCTTGCTCATCGGGCTGCGAGGGAGAACGATCCGGCTTTCGCGGTCGAGCCACGCCTTGATTTCGTCGAGGATCGGGACGCTTTTCTCGCGGCGCAGCGCGAGTCGCGCATCGTCGTCATACTCTTTCGCTTCGCGTTCGACGTCGTAAAGCTTGCCGATCATCGCGAGCATCTCGGCCGAGCGACGTGAGTCCGAGTCCTGCGCATCGTAAAACTTCCGCCGCGCATGCGCCCAGCAGGCGACTTCCGTCACCTCGCTGTTCGTGTAAATTCCGTCGTAACCGCCGTAAGCGTCCGCCTGCAAAAAACCTTGATAGCCGTCGAGCCAGTCGGTCGGGCCGGCCCGTTTTCGGTTCGGTGTATAATCGTACACGATGTACGGATGAGCACTATCGCCCAGGTAGCACCAGACGCGGCCCTGGCGGCACTGCTTCGCGCCGGGCGATTGGATCGGGACGGTCGTGTCGTCGGTGTGCATCACTCGCGAGCGGCGGACTCGCTCGGTCATCAGCTCGACCAGCGGCGAGACCAGCTCGCTTGCCGCCCGCATCCATGCGCACATCGTGCTTCGCGCGATGTGGACGTCGTGCCGCGCGTAGATTTTTTCGAGACGATAAAGCGGCAGATGGTCGCCCAGCTTGCTCGTGATCACGTGCGACAGCAGACTCGGGCCGGGCAGGCCCTTGTCGATCGGTTGCGGCGGTTTCGCGGCGGTTGTGAAGTTCGGATTCGCGTCGGCCTGCTCGCAGCACGGGCAAGCGTACTTGTGACGCACGTGCCGCAAAACCTTGAAATCGGCCGGAAAGTATTCGAGCTGCTCGCTCACTTCGGCACCGATCCGCGCTCGCTCGGCCCCGCACGCGGGACACGCTCGCTCGGCGTCGGTCAGGTCGTGCTCGATCTCGATCCGCTCGAGCGACTCGGGCAGTTGCTGTCGCCCATGCTTGTGGCGAGGCTTGACGCGCCGCGTTTCGAGCCGCTGGCCCGACTCTTCCTCGATGCTCGCCGTGTCGAGCACGAGGTCCTCGACCGTCATGCCGAACAGGAGCAGCTGACGCGGGTCGAACCGCTCGCATCGCGGCCCGTAGTAACGACGCAACAAAGCCTTGATCTCCTCCCTGTGTCGCGTTTCGAGCCGCTCCATCTGCTCGGCCGCTTCTTGGCGAATCTGCTCGATCAAC
>JAAYZL010000437.1 GCA_012514855.1 Clostridiales bacterium | reverse complement strand
GGAGCGGGTATGCATTTTTCTCCGCCTCAGCTCCCAAAAAATGCGCGAAACCGACGTACACGCCGTCGGTTTCGATTGAACAGGTGGTTCTGCAAACCTTTGTCGTCAGTCTAACCGTCCCCCGATCGGAGGGCGGTTTTTTCGCGGTTGTCAGGGCGCAATCTCCGTCGCCGAGACCTCCACGGTGTCCCGCCAGCGGTACTTCGTCCAGCAGTCGAACGCGCGGATGCGGAACGACTCCGGGATCGCCTCCGAGCGGATCAGGAGCGTCTCGCGATAGCGCCCGTCCTCCAGAAGCAGCCCCGAATCGAGCCCTCCCGTTTCCAGCACGTCCCCCTGCGCGTCTACGAGCTCGAACACGAAGCCGACCTCGCCGGCCGAAAACGGTTCGGTGAAGAAGCTGCAGCCGGGAAGCGAGCAGGAACGCATGCCGCCCGCGATTTCGTCAAACGGACACGGGCGCGCGTCCCCGACGATCGCCAAGCAGTCCGGGTTCATGTGATAGACGCCGTCGCCGCCGGTGAAGTAGGCGAGGTTGGGGCTGGGCAGCTCCGGCGCGCGGATCGCGGAGCGATCGACCGAATAGGTCAGCGTCAGCGCGATGTCGAGCGCCGTGCGCGAGAGGGAAATCCCGTCGAACGTGATGCCCGCGCCGTCGATCGTCCTGTCCCCCGCCGCCACGTCCGCCGACGCGCTCTCCGGCCTTTTCGAGAGCGGGACGGGAACCGGCTCGTCCGTGAACGGGGATTCGATGTAGAGCGTCAGCGCTTCGGCCGCGCCGTCCGGCAGCGCGCAGACGAAGTAGTAGTAGATCTTCCCGTCGATCCACCGCTCCTCGTGTTCGCACGGCAGGTCGTCGTCCGCCCCGGCCTTCACGCTCGGCCCCCAGAACGGGATTTCGCCCGGCGCGAACGGCTCTTTCGAGCGGGCGACCTCGACGAGTATGTTCGCGGTGTCGCCCGCGCAATAGGCTTCCGAGACGGTCAAGGTGTATTCGCCGTTCGAGACCGCCGTGCCCGGCCTTTCGATGTCCGGGGTTTCCCCCGCGGGGGTAACCCGGCCGGTCTGCCCGAGAAATTCCAGAATCCCCAGATGGCTCCCCACGGCGAGCGCCGTGCCGACCAGCAGGATCGCCGCGAGCACCGCGGCCACGATCGAGACCCGAACCGTGCGCTTTTTCATGGGTTCCTCCTCCGTTTTTTGCAACGCGCGCACGACGGCGCGGTGAAAGGACTCCGGCGTGGGCGGCAAAGCGCCATTAAAGCAGCGGGGTGTTTTCATCGATATCTCCTCCCTCCAACCGGTCCTTGAGCATCTTGCGCGCCCGGCTCAGCCTCGAGGCGACCGTCCCCTGCGGGACGCGGAGGATGCGCGCGATCTCCGCGACGCCGTAGCCGTCGACGTATTTAAGCGTGAGCACGATCCTGTGCCTGGCGTCCAGCGCGCGGAGCGCCCGATAGAGTTCCGGGTTCGGCGGCGGCGGCGCGGGCAGCGTCTCCGGGAGCGGGCTCTCCGCCCTGCGCACGCGCTTCCTCATAAGCTGTTTGCACTCGTTGATCACGATGCGCGCGAGCCATGTCTCAAAGTACGCCTCCTCCCGGAGCGAGGGCAGCCGCCGCCACGCGCGCAGCAGCGCCTCCTGCACGGCGTCCTCGCAGTCCGCGGCGCTGTTCAGAAGCATGTACGCGACGCCGTACAGCCTGCGCTCGCACCCGAGCACGCGCGCCTGAAATTCGCGATTTGTCATCGGCTTTCTCCCATTCAACGCTTGTCCTTGGAGTTCCACCCGTTAGACGCGTCCGCGGCGCGTTTTTATCCAATTTCAGGGTATAAAAAAGCGGGCGGATCGCGCCGCCCGCGGAGACTTCGGTCTGTTTCGTTCACAAACGCGCGGAACCGACCGGGGTCTATTCCATCCACTCGATGTTCTGCCGCTGGTACTGGTCGATGTTGAACAGCCAGTCGGTCAGAAACGCCTCCCAGCTTCCGCCGCTCGCCCGATCGAGCGCGTCGACGAGGTCGTATTCCCCGAGCACGTCGGAGGCGAGGCCCTTCTCGTAGAAAATATGCAGCCCCTCGAGCATCGCCTCCAGCCCCATCGCCGAGCGCAATTCGTGGAACACCAGCCCGCCGCGCCTGCGGACGATCGTGTCGTACTCGGCTTCGGTGAACAGCGACGCGTCGCTCGTGACCTCCAGTCCGCCCGGCACCGTATACTGCACGGACGGCACGAGCGCGCGGTTCAGCTCCTTGAGGAACGCGCCGTGCCCCTCCTTGTCCTCGAGCGCGAGGTAGGCGAGGTATTCCGAGAGCGCGTCCGACATCCACGCGTCCTCGGTCGGCATGAAATACGCCCCGTAGCCGAAGAACTGCTTCGCGAGCCCCCGCCGGAGCGCCATTTCGTCGGAAAACAGCTCCGCCGGCAGCCAGAGTACCCCCGGAAGCGCCAAAAGCCCGGCCGCGTGATCCGACTGCGCGACGGTCACGGTTCCGCCGAGCGCGCCGAACCATTTTTCATAGGTGTTCAAAGCCCCGAGCGCCGCCTTGAGCGCCTTCGGAGCCCCCGAGCGCAGGTTCGAGAGCACGCGGACGCGCGTCCCGAGCGCCGTCTCCCCCGCGAGCTCCCGCCAGCGCATGCCGAACGACACCGCGAGCTCCCGGACGCCCGGCGCCGCGACGCTCCACGTCGTCGTTCCGTCGCCGTTCGGGGTCGCGACTGCCTCGCCCGGCGCGGCGAGGGTGTAGCGGTCCGGAAGCGTTATCGAAAACGCGTAGTCCGCGCGGTCGGCAAATACATACCGCGCGTGCTGGAGCGGCCTCGGCGCGACGAAATCCCCGTCCTCCCACTTCAGCGCCTCGGGGTAAAAGCCGCTCAATCGCCAGTCGGTGTCCCCGACGCCCAAAAACGCGGCGTTTTTCGTCAACAGCAGCGTGTACTCAAACCCGAACTCACAGCTCTCGCCGTCCTCGAGCTGGCAGGCGACGCGCAGGAACAGCTCGTTTTCGCCGATCATGCCCCAGTCCGCGGCTCGCCCGTTCACGGCGATGCCCGAAAGCTCGATGCCGCCCGGCGCGTAGCCCTCGGGAAAGGCGGCCGCAATTGTCCCGCTCTCGTACATCAGCGCGCTCGTCCGCCTGAACATGTTTCCGTAGACCGAGAACTCGACGCGGTCGAGCATTTCCCCCGTCCGGTTCACATAGACGAGGCGCTGCGAAACCCGCAGCGCCTGCTCGTCCTCCAGAAATTCCGCCGAAATCTCATAGCGATCCGGGGCCGAATTCCCCTCCGCGTGCGCGTGCTCGGACAGTATGATCGACACGATCGCGCCCAGCGCCAGCAGCCCCGCGAGGATCAGCGCGACCAGCCGCACGGCAAATCTGTTGTGCTTTCTCATAGGCTACTCGATCGCGCGCAGGCGGTCCAGCGGCCAGATCACGAAGCGCGCGCGGCCGATGATCATGTCGCCGGTGATCGGGCCGACGTCGCCGTCGGGCTGGCGGTCGTTCCAGTCGCGCGAGTCGTGGCTGTCGTAGATATTGTCGCCGACGACGAAATACTCGTCCGCGCCGAGCGTATAGGGGGCGTAGTCATCGGGCTTGCCGTTGGGGTAGAGCGCGCCGCGCAGTTCGTCGATCGGCTCGCCGTTTACGTAGGTCACGCCGTTTTTGCGCTCGACGACGTCGCCCGGCGCGCCCCACACGCGCTTGACGAAGTTCGTCTCCGACCGGATTCCGAGCAGGCCCGCCGAGTAGCGGTTCGGATAGTGGCAGATGACCACGTCGCCGCGGTCGACGCCCGCAATCTTCACGTCCAGCACCGAGACGAACAGCCGCTCGTTGTTGAGCAGCGTGTTCATCATCGAGTTCCCGTCGACGCGGATCAGCGTGAACAGGAACGTGCGGATCAAAAGCGCGATCAGAACCGCCGCGGCGAGCGCGATCGCCCACTCGCGAATCTCCTTCCACACCTTTGACCGCGGCCGGGCGGCCGATTCGGCCTCGGGTTGGACGGCACCCTGAATGTCCCCCTGTCGGATTTCGTCGTTCACAGCTGAACCCTCTCTTCTGTCAATAGATGCCCCGAAAAAACTTCTCGATCGGCCAGAGCTGAAACCGCACGCGGCCGATGAAGTCCCGCCTGGAGAGAACGCCCACGTCCGCGGCGCGGCTGTCGTAGCTCTCGAGCCGGTTGTCGCCGAGCACGAGGTACTCGCCTTCGTCAAGCGTGATCTGAAAGTCCTCGCAGCGCTCCGTCCCCGTCGCGTAGGCTTCGCGAAGCGCCTCTCCGTTTAAGTATGCCACGCCGCCCCGGATCGCATAGGAGTCGCCCGGAACGGCCGCGACGCGCTTCAAGTACGTCTGCTCGCGGCCGGGCAGCAGGCACAGCGCGACGTCGCCGCGGCTCGGTCCCGAGAACCAGTAGTCGAACCGCGTCAGGAGCACGATGTCCGTGTTGTAGAGCGTCGGCTCCATCGAGCTCCCGATGACGCGCGCGGTGCCGAACACCTGATCGCGTACGATGAGCCCGACGACGACCGCGCCCAGAATCCAGGCCCACCAGGATGCAGCCCGCCTCATTGTGAATCCTCCGCATGGCGCTCGATGCGCTTGATTCGCTTTTCGAACACCGGACGCTCGAGCATGACCACCCTTCCGCAGCCCTCGCAGCGCATCTTGATGTCCGAGCCCACGAACGTGATCTTCCACAGATCGCTTCCGCAGGGATGCGCCTTTTTCATCTTCACAATATCGCCGACCGTGAGCAGCATGGGTTCATCCCTCCGCGACCGCCATGCCGCGGTCGATCGCCTCGCGGTTCATCTTCATCATGCCCTCCTTGGCCCCGCCGAGCTTGTGGCGCAGCGCGTCGACCAGTTCCTCCGCCGAAAAGGCCCCGGTGAGCTTCGCGACCGCGCCGAGCATGACCATGTTCGCGACCTTCGGGCTTCCGAGCTCCGCCGAAATCCCGCTGACCGGGATCGGGACGGAGCGGATGTCGGTCCGCGCCGGTTTGTCGTCGATCAGGGAGCTGTTGTAGATGAGCAGGCCCCCGGGCACGACGCTCTTTTCAAACGCCGCCATAGACGGCTTGTTCATCGCGACGACCACGTCCGCGTCCTCGACCTTGGGGGAGCCGACCGGCTCGTCCGACACGACGACCGAGCAGTTCGCGCTGCCGCCGCGCATCTCCGGGCCGTAGGCGGGCATCCACGAGACCTCCTTGCCGGAGAGCATGCCCGCGTAGGCGATGAGCTGGCCCATCAGCAGCACGCCCTGTCCGCCGAAGCCCGCGAATATCATCTGCAAATTCATCGGTCAGACCTCCTTCAGCGTGCCGAGCGGGTATTCTGGGATCATGCGCTCGGCGACGAACTGCATAGCCTCGAGCGGGCTCTTGCCCCAGTTCGTCGGGCAGGTCGAGAGGATCTCGATCAGCGAAAAGCCCTTCCTGTCGGCCTGATTCTGGAACGCCTTCGCGATCAGCTTCTTCGCGTTCAGCACGTTCTTGACGTCGTGGACGCTGACGCGCGCGATCAGGCTCGGGCCGTCGAGCGTCGCGAGCATTTCGCCGACGCGGATCGGGTTGCCGTTCAAAGCCGCGCTCCGCCCAAAGGGGGACGTCGACGTCTTTTCGCCGAGCAGCGTCGTCGGGGCCATCTGGCCGCCGGTCATGCCGTAGATGCCGTTGTTGATGAAGATGATCGTGATGTTCTCCCCGCGCGCGGCGGCATGCACCGTCTCGGCCATGCCGATGGACGCTAAGTCGCCGTCGCCCTGGTAGGTGAACACGATCTTGTCCGGTTGCGCGCGCTTGATGCCGGTCGCGACCGCGGGCGCGCGGCCGTGCGCCGCCTCGAACATGTCGCAGTTGAAGTAGTTGTACGCGAACACCGCGCAGCCGACCGGCGCGACGCCGATCACCTCGTCCTGCTCGAACTTCTCGCCGAGCACCTCGGCGATCAGCCGGTGGACGATGCCGTGCGTGCAGCCGGGGCAATAGTGAAACGGCGCGTCCGTCAGGAATTTCGGGCGCCCATAAATTGCGGGAGCCGCCATTACAACTCCTCCTTCATCGCAAGAATCGCGGCGTGGATCTCGCGCACGCCCGGCACGATGCCGCCGGTGCGCCCGTAAAAGCGCACGGGGCACTTGTCCTTCGAAAAGAGCCGCACGTCGTCGAGCATCTGCCCGAGCGACATCTCGACGGTCAATATGCCCTTGACGCGCGCCGCCGCGCCCTCGATCGCCTTTTCGGGGAACGGCCAGACCGTGACCGGGCGGATCAGGCCGACCCTGACGCCGTCCTGCCGCGCGCGGCGGATCGCGGTCAGGGCGATCCGGGCGGTCGTGCCGTAGGCGACGACGGCGTACTCGGCATTTTCCATGAAGAGCTGCTCGACCATCGTCTCGCTTTCGCGGATGGCCTCGTACTTCTTCGCGAGCCTGTTGACGTGTTTTTCGAGCACGTCGGGCTGGATGTAGAGCGAGTTGATGACCGCGCGGTCGCGGCCGCAGCCCTCCCTCCAGCCGGTCGCCGCCCAGTTCTTGTCAAAAGAAGGCATCGCATACTCCGGCATCGTGACCGGCTCCATCATCTGGCCGATGATGCCGTCGCCCAAGATCATGACCGGCGTCCTGTATTTGTCGGCCACGTCGAACGCCCTCTGCGTCAATTCGACCGCCTCCTGCACCGACGCGGGCGCGTAGACGGGCATGCGGTAGTCGCCGTGGCCGCCGCCGCGCGTCGCCTGGTAGTAGTCGGACTGCG
>JAAYZL010000436.1 GCA_012514855.1 Clostridiales bacterium | reverse complement strand
CACGGCGTCGTCGCGACGCGCTCGATGCGCACCGGCGGCATGGCGCTCGACGAGGCGATCATCCGCTACATACGCAACGAAAAGGGGCTGGTCATCGGCCAGCGGACGGCCGAGGACCTGAAAATCGACATCGGTTCGGCGAAGGACATGGGCCCCGAAAGCGCGCACGACGTGCTCTTGCGCGGCCGCGACGCGCGCACCGGGAAGCCCTCGACGGTGTCGGTCTCGCCGCGGGAGGTATACCGGGCGATCCTCCAGCCGCTGCAAGTGCTGCTCGAAAACATCCGCGAGGCGTTCGAGAACACGCCGCCGGAGCTCGCCGCGGACATACTCGAGCGCGGCATCTACCTCTCGGGCGGCGGCGCGCGGCTCGAGGGGCTGAGCGACCGGCTCTCGGGGATGTTGAAGCTCCCGGTACATATGGGCGAAGCGCCCGAGGACGACGTCGCCGCCGGCGCCGGGGCGGTGGCCTCCGACGAAAAACTCGCCGCGAAGCTTCTGCAGACCGGCTGCCTGATCGAACTGTAAGGGGATTCGTCCGATGGCAAAGAAACGCGGCGGGCGCGCCTACTCAAAGGCGCATGTGGAAAAGCAGAGGCGAAACCGTGGAAGCGCCATACGCAGGGCGCTGTTTGCCGTCGCCGTGCTCGCGATCGTCGCGGCGGCGGTGTTTTTCCTCGTGCTTCGCAACAGCTCGGAGATATCCGTCGGCGAAAACGCGATCGGCTCGGTGTTCTCGCCGGTGCAGAACGCGTTCAGCTCCGCGACGAAGTGGGTGCGCGATTTCTTTACCAACTGGCGAGAGTACGACCAATTGAAGGACAGCTACGACGACCTGTACCTCGAAAACCAGCAATTGAGCCTGCAGCTGCAGAGCGCCGAGGAGGCGTCGCGCGAAAACGAGCGGCTGAAGACGCTGCTCGACGCGAAGGACCGCTACGAGGCGCTCGACCCGCTCTACGCGAAGGTGATCGCGTGCGATCCCGGAGCGTGGTTCGACACGTTTTCGATCAACCGCGGCACCAGCGAGGGCGTGACCGAGGGCATGGCGGTCGTCAACGGCGCGGGGCTGATCGGGCGCGTCTACGAGGTCGGGCTCAACTACGCGAAGGTGCTGTGCATCATCGACTCCCGCAGCGCCGTCGCGTCCCTCATCGAGCGCACGCGCGACAACGGCGTGATGCGCGGCCAGATCACCGCGTCCTCCGCGACACCGGAGTGCTATGTCTTCTATCTGCCCAACATCTCCAACATCGTGCCCGGCGACAACCTGATCACCTCCGGCACGGATTCGCTGTACCCGAAGGGGCTGCTCGTGGGCACCGTCACCGCCGTCAGCCGCAACGCCGGCCCCGAGGGGAACTACGTGCTCGTTCGCCCGGCGGTGGATTTCCAGCACATCGAGGAGGTGCTGATCCTGCGCACCGTCATCGAGACCGACCAGGAGCTCAGGCCCGTCCCGACGCCGACGCCGAAGTCCGTCATCAAGAGCACGCCCGACCCGGCGGCGCTGGTCGACGACGCGGGCAGCGCGGGCGAACAGGACGACGGCATCTTCCGCCGCCCGACGCCGAGAATCGACGGCGCCCAGACGTCCGCCGCGCCGCTCATCGAGGAGCTGCCGGAGGACAACTGGGTCAACGGCTAGGGGGTCGCCGCAATGCGCAGCAGATTCATGCCGGCGGCGCTGGTCATCATGGCGCTTTTGATCGACACGTCGGTCGTGCCGTTCGTGCTCGCGAACCCCTATATCGTGTCGCTGACGCTGGTCACGGTGATCGAGCTCTCGATCTACTTAGGCCGCATGCACGGCATGCTCTACGGGACGCTCGGCGGGCTTTTGCTCGACATTCTGGTCGGCCACCCGCTCGGGTTCAACACGTTCCGCTTCATCATCCTGGGCTTCCTCTCGGGAACCGTCGCGTATGAACCGGTCGAGGAGCGCACCCGCAAGGCCGCGTCGAAGCTGTATTTCCGCCGCGCGCTGACGCTTTTCTGCGCGGTGCTCGCGTCCGAGATCGCCGTCTACGCCTACCAATACTTCGAGACCGCGCTCCTGTCCGGCGCGTACTTCCTCAACATCGGCATCCGGACCGCGATCTCGACGGCGCTGGGGATGCTCCTCGGCCCCGTCGACGCGCGTATCATCCTTGGAAAGCCCAAGAAATATCAACTGACGTCCGCCAAGCGGGAGGTGAAGTCCTTTTGAAGCCCTACAAGAATCGCATATTGATCGTGTGTCTCGTG
>JAAYZL010000435.1 GCA_012514855.1 Clostridiales bacterium | reverse complement strand
TCACGCCCGAATTGCTCAAAAAGATCCGAGAAAGGGGCGTGGCCGTCGTCCCGATCCTTTTGCACGTCGGGCTCGGCACGTTCCGCCCGGTCAAGGCCGAGGACGTCGAGGATCACCGGATGCACGCGGAATACTTCGAGGTCGCGGAGGCCGCCGCGCGCGCGGTCAACGATGTGAAGGCGTCCGGCGGGCGCGTGTTCGCCGTCGGCACGACGAGCGTCCGCACGGTCGAGAGCGCGGTTCGTGACGGCGAGCTCAAGGCGGGCAGCGGCTGGACGGACATCTTCATCACGCCCGGCTACCGGTTCCAACTCGTCGACGCGCTGATCACGAACTTCCACCTGCCGGAGTCGACGCTTCTGATGCTCGTGAGCGCCTTCTACACGCGGGAGGGGGCGCTCGCAGCCTATGAGGAGGCCGTCAAAGAGCGCTACCGGTTCTTCTCGTTCGGCGACGCGATGCTGTTGCTGTAGGGGTTTTATCGTCAGAAACCCCCGCATACAATGCGCTGTGCGGGGGTGTTTTGATGCGGATTCCGTGGGAGATGGTGCTCGCGTTCTCGATCGGCCTGGCGCTGATGTGCCTGGTGGGGTATCTGCTGCTGGTGCCGATGCGCTTCCTGTGGCGGCTCGCGGCGGGCGGCGTGCTCGGCGCGGTCGTGCTGATGGTCGTCAACCTGTTCGGCGGCATGTTCGGCTTTTCCGTCGCGGTCAATCCGTTCACCGCGCTCGCGGTCGGGTTTCTGGGGCTGCCGGGGGCGGTATTGGTGATCCTTTTGAATTTTCTGCTATAGGGACAGCATCTCCAAAAACTCCTCCTCGCCGACGACGCGCACGCCGAGCTCGTTCGCCTTCGTAAGCTTCGAGCCCGCGGCCTCGCCCGCGACGACGAGCGACGTGTTTTTCGAGACGCTTCCGGCGGTCTTGCCCCCGTGCTGCTCGATCAGAGCCTCGGCGTCCTTCCTAGAGAGCGTCGGGAGCGCGCCGGTCAGCACGACCGTCATGCCGGAGAGCGCGCTCCCCTTCTTCGCGGCGGCCCATGTGGGCGTTACGCCCATGTCGAGCAGCGCGCGCAGTTCCTTCAGGTACATTTCGTCCGAAAAATAGGACAATATCGAGTCCGCGACGATGTCGCCGACCTCGTCGATCGTGAGCAGCGCCTCGCGGTCGGCCCGCATGAGCGCGTCCAGCGAGCCGAACCGCTCCGCGAGGTCGCGCGCGGTCTTCTTGCCGACGTTCGGGATGCCGATCGCGAACGCGAACCGGTCGAGCTCGCGCTTTTTGCTGTTCTCCAGCGCCCGGAGCAGGTTGTCGGCCTTTTTCTCTCCGAACCGCTCGAGCGGCACGAGCATTTCGCGCGTGAGCTTATAGAGGTCGGCGGGCTCGTGCACAAGCCCCGCGTCGGCAAGCTGTCCCGCGGTCTTTTCGGAAAAGCCCTCGATGTCCATCGCGTCGCGCCCCGCGAAGTGCGCGAGCCTCGCGACGAGCTGCGGGCGGCAGTTCTCGCGGTTTTCGCAGAACAACAGGCGCGCCTCGCCGCGCTCGACGAGAGGGGAACCGCACGCCGGACAGTGCGTCGGCTTCTCGATGTCGACCTCGCCGGGCACGTATTCGTCGACGCGGCCCATGATCTCCGGGATCACGTCGTTCGAGCGCCGTATCCACACCTTCGCGCCGATGCGCACGCGCTTGCGCAGGATGTCGCCGTAGTTGTTCAGCGTCGCGCGCTGTATCGTTGCGCCGGCCAATTCGACCGGGCTTACGTGCGCGAGCGGCGTCAGCTTGCCCGTGCGCCCGAGCTGCCAGTCGACGCGCTCGAGCGTCGAGGTGGCCTCCTCGGCCTCGAACTTGTAGGCGACCGCCCAGCGCGGGAACTTGTCGGTGTTGCCGAGCCGCCCGCGCTGCGAAAAGTCGGTGATCTTGACGACCGCGCCGTCGATCACGTAGTCGAGCTCGCCGCGGCTTTGCTCGATCTCGCGCACGAGAGCGACCACCTCGTCGACCGACATTGCCGCGCGCTCGCAGTCCGGCACCGGGATGCGGTTTTCACGCAGGAATTCGAGCATCTCCCACTGGTCGCGGAGCTCTTTGCCCTCGAGGAAGCCTATGCCGTAGAACCGGGCGTCGAGCCTTCGGCTCGCGGTCACGGCGGGGTCGAGATTGCGCAGCGCTCCGGCGGCGGCGTTCCGGGGGTTTTTCAGCGGCTCCGCGGCGACTTCGTTGTAGGCGCCGAACGCCGAGAGCGGCATGTAGCACTCGCCGTGCACCTCCATCCGCCCCTGAAACGGGATCGACAGCGGGATCGAGCGCACCGTCAGCGCCTGTTGGAGGATCTCCTCGCCGACGGCCCCGTTTCCGCGCGTCGCGGCGTGCGCGAGCCGGCCCTCTTCATATGTCAGATTGACCGTCAGCCCGTCGAACTTGTGCTCGACGACGAACGAAACCGGTTCCCCGGCGAGCCTCTCGACGCGCGCCGCCCACTCGCGAAGCTGACCCTCGGACTGCGCCTTGTCGAGGCTCCACAGCCTCGCGAGGTGCGCGTGCGGCTGAAATCCCGTCAGCAGCGCGCCGCCGACGCGCCGGGTCGGGGAGTCCGGCAGCCGCTCGCCGGCTTCCTCCTCCATCCGCCTCAATTCGTCGTAGAGCGCGTCCCACTCTTTGTCGGACACGGTCGGCACCCCGAGCGTATAGTATTGGTACGACAGCTCGTTCAGCCGGTCCACCAGTTCGCGCATGTCCATGCAATCACCCCGAAATCTTCACAATCGGCGCGGCGTTCGCCGCGAAGAGCCTCTCCGAGCCGTCGTCGAACTTGACGCGCACGCGCTGGGAATCGCCGGTGCCGCTTACCTCGGTGACGGCGCCGCGCCCGTAAGCGCGGTGCGCGACCGCGTCGCCCGCCCGGAAGATCGCGGCGGGCTGCGGGGGGGCGGAAAACCCCTTCGACACGCCCGGAATGCCGAGCGCGCCTGCTCTGGCGGCGGGTCGGGCGGCGGGCGTCGGCCGGACGCCGGCTGCGGGCCTCGGCGCGGGCACCGTGCGCACGGCGGGCGCGAACCCGCGCTCGAGCAGCCGCGGCGGAATCTCGGTCAGAAACCGCGAGGGCTCGTTCGCGCTGCGGGCGTTGTAGAGCATCCGGTTGTGCGCGAGCGACAAAAACAGCTTCTTCCGGGCGCGCGTCAGCCCGACGTAGCAGAGCCTGCGCTCCTCCTCGAGCTGGTCGTCGTCGAACAGCGCGCGCGTCATCGGGAAGATGCCCTCCTCCATGCCGGCCAAGAACACGCAGTCGAACTCGAGCCCCTTCGCCGAGTGCAGCGTCATCAGCGTCACGGCGTTTAAGCGGCCGTCCATCGAGTCGAGGTCGGTCATGAGCGCGACGTTTTCGAGGAAGTCGGCGACCGTCCCCTCGGGGTTCAGCCGCTCGAACTCGACGACCGCGCCGCGGAGCTCGTCGATGTTCGCGAGCCGCTCGGCTCCCTCGCCGGTCTTGTCGGCCTCGAACTGCCTTGTGTACCCGGTCTTTTCGATCAGCGCGTCGAGGAATTCCGGCGGCGATTTTCCGTAGAGCAGCTCCGTCAGGTCGATCATCAGCTCCGCGAAGCCCTTGACCGCCCCCGCCGCGCGCGCGGGCAGCGGCGCGTCCGAACTCGACAGCGCCGCCCCCATCAGCGACAGATCGTTCAGCCGCGCGTATTCGCTGAGGATTTCGACCGTCGCGTCGCCGATCGCGCGCCGCGGCTCGTTGATGATCCTGCGCACCGACACGTCGTCGTCCGGGTTCACGAGCGCGCGCATGTAGGCGATCAGGTCCTTGACCTCCTTGCGGTCGTAGAACTTGAGCCCGCCGTACACGCGGTAGGCGATGCCGGAGCGCACGAACGCCTCCTCGAGCACGCGCGACTGCGCGTTCATGCGGTACAATACCGCGATCTCGGAGGCCTTCCCGCGTCCCGCGACCGCCTTCGCCATGGTCGCGACGAACGCGGCCTCGTCCCGCTCGTCGAGCGCGCGGTAGACGGTCAGCTTCTCGCCCGCCGGGGCCTCGGTCCACAGCGACTTCTCCTTGCGGCCCCGGTTGTGCGCGATCACCTGGTTTGCGGCGTCGAGGATATTCCCCGTCGAGCGGTAGTTGCGCTCGAGCTTCACGACCTTCGCGTCCGGGTAGTCCTTCTCGAAGTCGAGGATGTTGCGGATGTCCGCGCCGCGCCAGCCGTAGATCGACTGGTCGTCGTCGCCGACGACGCAGAGGTTGCGCTTTTCGCCCG
>JAAYZL010000060.1 GCA_012514855.1 Clostridiales bacterium | reverse complement strand
GCACGAGGGAGTGATGCTCAGCGTTTACGGAACCCTGCATCTGGTCGGCGGCGGCGGGCTGACGGTCGACGGCCGGGGCGTCGTGGGCACTAACTACAACTACATTGCGATCGTCCGCTCCGGGGGAAAGCTCACCATGGGCTCCGGCGTCACGCTGACCGGCGGCCGGGCGGATGGCGGCGCCGGCGTATGGAACGACGGAATGTTTACGATGAACGGCGGGACGATCACCGGCAACACGGTGAGCGAGCTCGGCGGCGGTGTGTACAACAGAGGCGTGTTTACGATGTAATACGGAGCGATCTCCGGCAACACGGCGTCCCAGTTAGGCGGCGGCGTGTACAACAAGGGTACGTTCACGATGGAGGACGGGACAATCTCCGGCAACTCGGCGGCTCTCGGCGGCGGCGTGCACCACTGGGGCGACACGTTCACGATGAAAGATGGATCGATCTCCGGCAACTCGGCAATCTCCGGCGGCGGTGTGTTCCTCGAATCTAGCCCGTTTGAGATGTCCGGCGGGACGATCTCCGGCAATACGGCGACGTATGTGGGCGGCGGCGTGTACAACAAGGGCACGTTCACGATGGAGGACGGGACAATCTCCGGCAATACGGCGGCCTATGAGGGCGGCGGCATGTGCAACGTCGGCACGTTCACGCTGCTGAAAGGCGGGACGATCTCCGGCAACACGGCGGCTGCCGACGGCGGCGGCGTGTACAACTACAACGCCGGCACGTTCACGATGGAGGACGGCACGATCTCCGGCAACACGGCGGCTGCCGACGGCGGCGGCGTGTACAACAACGGCACGTTCGCGATGGAAAAAGGCACGATCTCCGCCGGGACGATCTCCGGCAACACGGCGGCTGCCGACGGCGGCGGCGTGTACAACAACACGGGCAAAACGTTCACGATGAACGACGGGGCGATCTCCGGAAACACCGCGGGCGCCAACGGCGGCGGCGTGTTCAACTTCGGCACGTTCACAATGTCCGGCGGGACGATCTCCGGAAACACCGCGGTGGACTATTCCGGCGACGGCGTATGTGCTGCGAGGGGGATCACGCTGTCCGGCGGCGCGGTCGTCGCGGACGAGGTGTATCTTGGTTGGACGGAAACCATCACGGTGGGGGCGAACCTCACCGGCAGCGCGCTCGTCCGGCCCTCCGGAACGTATTCCGACGATATACAGGTTCTGACGGCGGGCCAGACGTACCTCCCCGGCGTGCTCGCCTGCTTCTCCATCGTGCCCGAAGGAACAGTCCTCTGGGGGATCGAGGGGGACGGCACGCTGATTCTGCTGGGAGACGCGGTCGCCAAGGTCAGCGCGGCGGGGCAGCGGGACAAGCTCTTCCCGACGTTCGCCGAGGCGGTGACCGCGGCGAACGCGCGGGGCAAGGCGACGATCACGCTGCTTGACGACATCGAACTCGAGTCGACCGCGGTGATCGCGAGCGGCAAGGACATAACGCTCACGGCCGACGGCGAGTACAGGATCGAGCGCAAGACCGGCCACAGCGGTTCGATGCTGAACGTCTACGGAACCCTGCGGCTGACCGGCGGCGGAGGGCTGACGATCGACGGCGAGGAGGCAGAGGGCGGCGATAACAGCCTCGTGACGGTCCAAAGCGGCGGGCGGCTGGACATGCACTCCGACGTCACGCTGACCGGCGGCCGGGCGTCGTGGGGCGGCGGCGTATACAACCTTGGAACCTTCCGGATGTTCGGCGGTACGATCACCGGGAACTACGCAGCCTCTATGGGCGGAGGCGTGGAAAACTTCGGCGGAACCTTCCGGATGACCGGCGGGACGATCACCCTGAACTCGGCGTCGAGCGACGGCGGCGGCGTGGATCAGGACAGCGGCACGTCCACGCTGTCCGGCGGGACGATCTCCGACAATACGGCGGGTAGCTATGGCGGCGGCATGTGTTGCTTTACAGGCACGTTCACGCTGTCCGGAGCGACGCTTTCCGGCAACACGGCGAACTACGGCGGCGGCGCGTTTGCCTATTTCTACGCTTCGCTGACGGTCAACGGCGGTTCGTTCAAAAGCAACACGGCGAACTACGGCGGCGGCTTGTACGCGCGGAGCGTCGTCAAGCTGAACACCGCCGGCGTGTTTGAAGACTCGCCGCTGTACTTGGAGGCGGCCCCGGACATTGACAATGGCAAGTCGGTTCACCTGAAGCTGACCGCCGACGACCCGCTGGGCGAGCTTCCGGTGATCGCGACGAACGCCGTCTGGCTCTTGAAGTCCGACTTCGATTTGGACGACATGGACGGCTACGGCCTGCTGAAAGTCCCGCACGGAACCGCCGGCGGCGCGCTGATGGTCTGTCTGGCCACGACGACCACGGTCTCCGTGAGCAACATCACCTACGGCGGGACGCCCGCCCCGACCGCGACCGTCATGCAGGGAAGCGAGACGATCACCGAGCCGGAGCCGACCATCACCTACGCGACCGCGGAAGACGGCCCGTACGGCGATACCGTGCCGGAGGACGCCGGCGACTACTGGGTCAAGGCAAGCTACGCGGGCGACGCGGCGGAATACCTCGCGCCGAGCGAGGGCACGGCGGCGTTCACAATCGCCAAGGCGACGCCGGGCGTGGTGCTCTCGCCCAAGACCGAGAACTACAACGGAGCGCTGATTGAGATCAACCCGGCCGTTGTGACCGGCCTCGGCAGCGAGGAGCCCGTCATCAGCTACGAGTACAGCCTGGACGAGTTCTTCACGCCGATTCCGTTTCCGGTTCTGCCGGTGAGCGCCGGAACCTATTACGTCAGGGCGCTGCTGGCGGAGTCGGACAACTACAATGAGGTGTGGAGCAACACGGTCACGCTGACGATCGACCCGGTGGAGCCGACGGTGACGCTCAAGGACAAGAAGGCGGATTACACGGGCAAGCCCATCAAGATCGGCAAGGCGAGCGTCAAGGGGATATTCGGCGAGGCGCTGTCCCCTGCGGTGACCTACCAATACTACCGCGACGCCCTGCTGACGAAGCCGCTCTCCGGCCCGCCGACGGACGCGGGCACGTACTACGTCACTGCGAGCGTCGAGGAGGATGGCAGTTACACGGAGGCGACGAGCAACACGGCCAAGCTGACGATCGTCGAGGCGGAGGAAGAAGGGGAAGAGGAAGAGGAGGAGCAGATCACGCAGATCGTCGTGATAAACGGGGTCGAGATCGAGCTCGTCGTCGGGCCGACGGAGGATTTGACGATCAACGGCGAGACCTATGAAGGCCCGCTGGTCGACAGCGCAGGCAGACCGCGCGCGTTCACCGCGCACATCGAGGCGGTCGAGGCACTGAACGAGGAGACCGGACAACCGGAGATCGTGCAGGTGGTGCTGTTCATCACGGCGGAGCCCGACCTCGACGAAAACGGCGAGCCGGTGCTCGGCGACGACGGCAACCCGCGGTTCAGCCAGCGGAACCTGCAGCTGGAGCCCGAATGGATTCGCGAACTGGCGGCGCTCGGGATCACCGACATCTGCTACACGCTGAAGGACGCGAGCCTGATGCTGCCGCTTTCCGCCTTCGAAGGCGAAGGGTTGGAGGCGGCGACGAGGTTCAGCGTGCGCGTCGCGCCGATCTACGAGGGCGAGACGAGGCCGGCGGAGGACAGCGCGCTCGCGGGGTACTCGGTCGAATCCGGGCTGTACCGCGTGTACATCGTCATGGAGACGGAGGATGGAGAGGCAGACATTGCGGCGCTGCTCGCGGGCGCGGCGCTGCGTCTGCCCGCGGAGGAAGAAATCGCGCCGGAGGAGCAAGAGAGATTCGGCATGCTGTTCGTGCCCGTCGAGGGCGAGGCGGCCGTGCTGACG
>JAAYZL010000434.1 GCA_012514855.1 Clostridiales bacterium | reverse complement strand
TCGAGTATGAAGCCCTCCGTCCACTCGCCGTGGCAGCGGAACCCGATTTTTTCCAGAGCCTTGACCGAGGCCGTGTTCTCCTTGTCGACCCATGTGTAGCACATCCTGATCCCGCGGTCGATCGCGGTCTTGTAGATCATCTGCTTCATCGCGGTCGAGAGGCCCATCCGCCGGTACTCGGGCTTCACCGCCCCGAGCCACGTCGACACCATGCCGCCGCGGATCACCATCTTGTTCGCCGCCGCGACCTCGCCGTCCCTGTCCATCACGAAGATGTTGCCCATCTCGATCTCGTAGATGAGCTCGTCCCGGCCCGGGATCGCGGAGTTCAGCCGGTCGAGCGCGCTGCCCCAGATCGGCAGGATCTGGTCGGCGTCCTCCTCGACCGCGAGCCGCCCGACGAACTGCCCCGCCTCGTTTTCGACGACCGTCGGCGTAGGCGCATAATCCTTCAGCGGCAGGTGCATCTTGAGATCGACGACGTGCGGCCGAAAGCCCGCGTCCATCCACTTTTTTTCCATCTTCTCGGTCGCCTCGCTGCGCTCCCCGCGCGTGACGAGGAATTCGACGAGCACCGGCTTGTCCATGGGTTCAAAGTCGACCGGATCGTCGACCGAGAAGAAGAAGTGCACGCGGTAATAGTCTCCCTCGTCGTCGAGAAGATACGCGCCCGAGCCCGAACTTCCCGCGTACAGGCTTCCGCGCCGAAGCAGCCGGTCGACCTCGCCGGGCTCAAAGATGCAGTTCGTCTCCCAGCGGGCGAAGCGGTGCAGGTTTTCGTAGATGATCGCCTTCAGATGATCCTTGTCCTCAACCCGGGTCAAATCGCCAACGGTTTTCATTTGCACAGACCTCCCTGTAAATCGCGCATGCCGGCCCCCGGACGAAACCGCCCGCCGACCCACATCATTCCCCTTTCGTGTTATCTTTCGTGGAACGCGAAGAACCCTGTAAGTGTATAACGGATGGCACGCTTGTGTCAATACAAAAAAACGCGCGCAAAGGAGCAGAGCGGCCCCGCCGCCCCGCCCCCCTGTGCGCGAACGTTATTCCTTGAACGTGTGGTCGATTTCGAGCGTGACCGTGGTCGTGGATTCGCCTTCGATCACCCGGAGCGTGCCGTCGGTGCGCGCCGTTCCCGCCTCATCGTCGACCGAGTTTTCCAGATGCAGAAACATCAGCTCCGGGTCGTCATACGCCGCGAGCTTGAACGCCGCGCGCGCGTCGAAGACCTGCCTTGTGTCGCTCATCTCGCCGGGAAACGCGTCCAGATACAGGAAGGTCCCCCCGTAGGTGTAGTCCTCAAACGCGATGTGCAGGCCGTCGGAGAAGTCGATTTCGCCCCCGGCCACCGTTTCGTAGGCCCCGTCGTAGGTGCTGTTCAGAACCTTGAAGTCCAGGCCCCTCGGGCGGAGGATCGCCTCGACCTTGAACTCGGAGGTCTCCGGGCTGCCCTCCGACAAAAAGGTGACCGACACATTGCCGTCGTCGAGCCGTTGGAGTTTGAAGGCCCCGGAACCCACGTCGAGGAGGTCGGGCAGGGACATCCGCGGCATGGGCAGCCCCGGCATGCCCAGCGCCTTAAGCGCGCTCTCCACGCGGGGATCACTCAGGAACTGCGCGACCGGCAACGCCAGCTCTCGCATGTGCACGAGCGCGGAATCGGAAAAGACGAAGAAGAAATCGTCGAGCTTGTTGAGGAGCGGCCCGAACGCGGCCATCGCGCTCTCCTCGAGCAGGGGAAGCGCCTCGCCCCACGCCGCGACGTTCGCCGCGGCCTCGGACGCGCCGAGCGCCTCCAACACCACGCCGTCGAAGATCACCTCGCCGGAGACCTCGTCGCGCACGGTCAGCCGGTAGTCCCCGTCGAGCGTTGCGGAATACCGTTCCTCATGCGCCGGATTGCCCTGCGAATTAAACGAGGTGTACGTAAGAAGTCCGTTTCCGCCCGCGACGCCGATCGAAAGCGACGCCTCAAGCCGGTTTGAAGGCGCGGGCTCCTCCCCGTCGAGGGCCCCCAACTGATCGAGGACCAGCTCCGCCTCAAAGCCGTCCGCGGCTTCCCGAACCGACAGCCCGAATTCATAGCTCTGCAGCGCAAACGGGTCGATCGTGCCGTATGCTTCCTCTATCTCCGCGCTGAGTCGCCCCTTCGCGGTGTAATACGCTCCGTCAAAGGCGGCTTCCGCTGCCTCCGCAACCGGCGCGACGCCCCATTTCACCTCCGCGACCGCCCCGCCCATCAACAGCGCGACCGCGATCAGCGCGGCGAGAACCCTCCTGACGCTCATGCGTTCCCCTCCGTTTCCTATCCATAATCAGCGCTTTCAGTATACAATACAGTTTTTCCCATGTCAACGCCGTTTTTTCCGACCGCAGACCGCCGAAAAGGAAGGCGCGCCCGTATGAGCGCGCCAGCGTGTCTACAAAGGACCTTGATATGTTCCACGCAATAATAATGAGTGCGAAACTTTACGCTTATCCTATACGAATGTTTAGAACTCCAGCTCGTAGAGCTTTCCGATCGGCGCGCTCAATACGTCGCAGCCGGCCTCCGTGACCGCGATGCCCTTCTCCCAGCGCACGCCGAACGTGTCCGTCGATATGTAGGTGTCGATCTGGAACGTCATGTTGGGCTGGAGGCGGT
>JAAYZL010000433.1 GCA_012514855.1 Clostridiales bacterium | reverse complement strand
CGCCGGCGAGCATCGCCTCGACCGACACGTTGTCGACGAGGTCGTGCACGTGCAGCACGTTTCCGCACGCGAACACGCCGGGGACCGACGTCTCGCGCCGCTCGTCGACGACCGCGCCGCCGGTCACCGGGTCGATCGCGACGCCCGCGCCCTTCGAGAGCTCGTTTTCCGGGATCAGCCCGACGGACAAAAGAAGCGTGTCGCACGCGATGAACTCCGACGTGCCGGGGATCGGCAGCCGCGTCGCGGGGTCGACCTCGCTGACGGTCACGCCCTCGACGCGCTCTTTTCCGTGGATGCGGGTCACCGTGTGGTTGTACCGGAGCGGTATGCCGTTGTCCTCGAGGCACTGCACGATGTTGCGGTTCAGTCCGCTCGAGTACGGCAATATCTCCGCGACGAGCTCGACCCTCGCGCCCTCCCACGTCATCCGCCGCGCCATGATGAGCCCGATGTCGCCGGAACCGAGGATCACGACGTGCCTTCCGGGGAGGTATCCGTCGATGTTGTTGAGCCTCTGCGCGCAGCCCGCCGTGTAGACCCCCGCCGGGCGCGTGCCGGGGATGCTCAAGGCGCCGCGCGGCCGCTCGCGGCAGCCCATCGCGAGCACGACCGCGCCGGCCGAGAGCGTCGCGAGCCCGCGCTCCGCCGAGACGCAGCTTATGCGCCTGTCGGAGGAGAGCGAGAGCACCATCGCGTCCGTCCAGACCTCGATGCCCGTCCCCTCGAGCCGCCTCACGAAGCGGTCGACGTACTCCGGGCCGGTCAGCTCCTCGCCGAAGAAGTGCAGCCCGAAGCCGTTGTGTATGCACTGCTGCAATATGCCGCCGAGCTCCCGGTCGCGCTCGAGCACGGCGATCCGCGCGCCCGGGGCGGTTTTCCTCGCCTCGAGCGCCGCGGCGAGCCCCGCCGGGCCGCCGCCGATGACCGCCACGTCAAAATCGCAGCGCATGTCAGCCCTCCCCGCGCGTCTTGCCCGCGACCATGCGCGAGTTCCCGCCGAATTTCGTCAGCTTTTCCATCGGGACGCCGGTCTCCCGCGAGAGTATCTCCATCACCTTCGGCGTGCAGAACCCTCCCTGGCAGCGCCCCATGCCGGCCCGCGCGCGGCGCTTGACGCCGTCGACCGAGCGCGCGCCGCGGCGGATCGCCTCGACGACCTCGGCCTCGGTCACGGTCTCGCAGCGGCAGACCGCGCGCGCGTACAGCGGGTTTTCCGCGATCGCGGCCCTTCGCTCGTCGTCCGTCATGTGCCGAAACGCCGGAATGCTCTTGCGCGTCGGGTCGTAGTCGTCCTTCGGGATCAATTCGAGGCCCGACGAGCGCACGAGCTCCTCGACCATCTCCGCGATCGCCGGAGCGCTCGTCAGCCCCGGCGAGCAGATGCCCGCGGCGTGGATCATCCGCGCGTCCGCCTGCGAGGGGCGTATGATGAAGTCGCCGGTCGACGGCTGCGCGCGCAGTCCCGCGAACGCGCGGATCGTGCCGCGCAGGTTCAAGGTCGGCACCGACCTCTTCGACAGCATGCTCAAAAGCTCGACGAAGTGCGCGTCGACGGCGGTATCCTCCTTGTCGCTGACGTTGACCGCGGTCGGGCCGACGAACGCGTTGCCGTCGACCGTCGGCGCGATGAGCACGCCCTTCCCCATCTTCGTCGGCGTGTGGAAGATCACCTTCGAGGGCTTCGCCTCGGTGCGGTCGAGCAGCATGTACTCGCCCTTGCGCGGGCGGATGACGAACGAGTCGTCGTCGATCATGCGCGCGACGTCGTCGGCGTAGACGCCGGCGCAGTTGATCACCCGCCGGGCGCGAATGCACTCGCCTCCGGCGCGGACGACGAGGTTGTTCGGCTCCGGCACGATCCACCTGACGGGCTTTCCGAGCAGCCACTCCGCGCCGTTCTTGCGCGCGTTCTCGGCGCAGGCGACCGCCAGCTCATACGGGCAGATGATGCCGCCGGTCCTCGCGTGCAGCGCCGCGACGACGTCCGGGGACAGCATCGGCTCCATCGCGCGCGCTTCCTCCCCGGTCAGCAGCTCGAGCCCCGGCACGCCGTTTTGAAGCCCGCGCTCGTAGAGCCAGCGAAGCTCCAGCTTTTCCTCCGCGTTGAACGCCGCGACCAAGCTGCCCGTGCGCATGAGCGGCACGTCGAGCTCGCCGCACCATTCGGTCAGCATCTCGTTGCCGCGCACGTTCAGCTTCGCCATCAGCGTGCCCGCAGGGGTGTCGTAGCCCGCGTGCAGAATCGCCGAATTCGCGCGCGAGGCCCCCATCGACACGTCCTCCGCGCCGTCGATCAGCGCGATCGAAAGCCGGTAACGCGACAGTTGTCTGGCAATCGCCGAGCCGGTCACGCCGGCGCCGATGATCGCCACGTCGTAATTGCGCATGCCCTTCCCCCCCGAGAATATTGTAGGGGGAACGGCGGACCCCGTCAATGACCGCCCGGGATAAGCGAATGTTAAGAAATGCGCACGGAAACCGCAAAAACCGCGCCGTTTCGCCGCTTTGTGTTAAGAAATGCGTGCGCCCGCGGGCGGCGTCCACGTATTTCCAGCGGGTGTTCGTTTCTGTCGGAAGCCCTCGCGCCGCATGCGATTGACAAATCGGGCCGATTTCCCTATAATGGCGGAAAAAGCGCGGGAGTTTGAAGATGAAGATATTGGTCAGCAACGCGGGCAGCACCTCGCTCAAGTTCAAGCTGTTCGACATGGAAGGCGAAGTTGCGCTGTGCGACGCGTGCGTCGAGCGCGTGGGGAGCGCGGACGCGGCGGCGTTTCGGTACGAAAACCTCGTGACCGGCAAAGGGATCGCGCGCGAGGGGCTGTCGGTTCCGGAATACACCGACGGCATCAACCTGTTTCTTTCCGCGGTGACGGGCGAGCTCGGCGCCGTCCGCGACATCCGCGAGGTCGAGGCCGTCGGGTTCAAGACGGTGATCGCGCGCGGCTTTTACGGCACGCACGCGCTGACGGACGAGGTCATGAAAGCGCTGCACGACGGCGCGCGGATCGCCCCGGCGCACAATGTCCCGTACATCGAGGCGATCAACGTATTCAAAAAGCTGCTGCCGGAAGCTGTGATGGTCGGCGCGTTCGAGACCGAGTTTCACCAGACCGTTCCGCTTGAGAGGCAGATTTACCCGATCCCCTACGGGTGGTACGAAAAATACGGCATCCGGCGCTACGGCTATCACGGCGCGTCGCACGGCTACGTCGCCGAGGCGATATCGGAACTGACCGGCGGGCGCGCCGAGAAGGTCATCTCCTGCCACCTCGGGGGCAGCGGCTCGCTGTGCGCGATCGACAGCGGAAAGAGCGTCGACAGCACCTGCGGCTTCTCGCTGCAGAGCGGCATACCGCACGCGTCGCGCGCCGGGGACGTCGACCCGTACACGTTCCCGTTCTTGCTCGGCGAGGGGCTGACCGTCGAGGAAATCCTCGCGGGCATCGCGAAGCGCGGCGGTCTCCTGGGCGTCTCGGGCACGAGCGGCGACATGCGGGACCTCGAGGCCGCGGCGGACTCCGGCGACGCCCGCGCGAAGCTCGCGATCGACATGTACGCGCACGCGGTCGTCGAAAGCATCGGCGCGCTCTACGCCGTGCTCGGCGGGCTCGACGCGCTCGTGTTCACCGGCGGCATCGGCGAGAACTCAACCCGCGTGCGAAGCATGGTCTGCGGGCGCGTCCGGCACCTGGGCATCCGGCTCGACGACGAGAAAAACGCCTCCCGCGGCGGAGCGCGCACGATCACGCGCGAGGATTCGCCGTCGGAGGCGTGGGTGATTCCCGCAAACGAGGAGCTGAACGTCGCGCGCCGCGCTATGAAATTGCTGCGGAGTTAGCGCGGCTCGTCCCCCTGCCGATCCAGGATTTCGTCGGCGCCGCAGAGCGTCTTTTTGTGCAGCAGCCCGCTCGTCCCTGTCGCTCATCGGCAACTCTCCCTTCCGGATTTGCTGAAATTCGACACCGAATCCCGCTTTTTCTGCCGTTTCGGGCGGTTTTCGTCGAAAAACGGAGCCGGAACAGCGCTTGCGCGGCGGCCGGAAATGCGCTATACTGTGTGGAGAAACAAAACGCCGAAGGAGCGCTCCCCATGAAAAAATTTCGACCCTGCAACGCCGGTTATATCCTGATCTACGCGATTGTCGTCCTGTGCGCCGCGGACGCCGTCCGGTCGCTTCTGACCGCGGGCCTTGGCGGCGGGGATTCCTTCTCGAACACGTTCCTGATGTGGAGCCTCTTGATCCTGCCGTTCGCGCTGATGTACGCGTTCCGCTATTACAGGACCGTCGTCGAGATATCCCAGACGCACGTCCGGCTCGTCCGCCCGGCGCTGATCGACCCGAAGCCCGGCGAGAAGCGCACGAACTTCATCTTCCGGCAGGGCGAGCGCGACCTCCTTTTGATCGCGCGGACGTTCGAGCTCGAGCAGCTGCAGAAGTACGCCTACATCGAGGACTTCGGCCTGAAGCCGGAGGACAAGGGCGGCGCGAAGCAGACCGGCAAGCTGTTCCCGCTGCACGAGGTCGCGTTCGTGATGAAGGACGGCAAGAACTGCCGATTCAACGCCGCGATCTACAGCAAGAAGCAGCAGAGGGAGATCTTTCAGGCAATCCGGGAAAAGACCGGCGTCGAGCCGACCGGCAAACTCGCCGAGGCGCTTTCGGAAAACTGATTTTTTTGCGAACGGCGTTTCAACGGGCCATCTGCGATGGTATCATATAGGTGAAGCAAAGAGAGGGAGGTACACATCCATGAAAGAGCAGCGTTTCTTCATCTGCAAGCACTGCGGAAATCTCATCGGCATGATCCACGAGAGCGGCGCGCCCATCACCTGCTGCGGCGACCACATGACGGAGCTCGTTCCGGGCACCGTCGACGCGAGCCTCGAGAAGCACGTGCCCGTCGCGACCGTCGAGGGCGACATCGTGACCGTGGACGTCGGCGCCGTCGCGCATCCGATGGTCCCCGAGCACTACATCGAGTGGATCTACCTTCAGACCGAGAACGGCGGCCAGAGAAAGGCGCTGAAGCCCGGCGAGGCGCCCAGGGCGCAGTTCGCCATGCTCGGCGACAAGCCGGTCGCGGTGTTTGAATACTGCAACCTGCACGGGCTCTGGAAGGCCGCGATCTGACCCGCGCAGTCGCCGACGCAGAACCCGAAAGGAGGGTGACGCATGAACGCGAAAATCGCCCAACTGATCAACACCCAGATCAACAAGGAATTCTACTCCGCCTACCTGTACCTCGACTTCGCGAACTACTACGGCCACGTGGGGCTCAACGGGTTTGAGAACTGGTTCCGGGTGCAGGCGCAGGAGGAGCGCGACCACGCGATGCTGTTTATGCAGTATCTTTTGAACAACGGCGTCCGGGTCTCCCTCGAGGCCGTCGACAAGCCCGAGGCCGACTACGGAAGCCACGCGGCGCCGCTGAAACAGGCGCTCGAGCACGAGAAGTACGTGACATCCCTGATCCACGCGATCTACACCGCGGCCGCCGAGGAAAAGGACTACCGCGCGATGCAGATGCTCGACTGGTTCGTCGCGGAGCAGGGCGAGGAGGAGAAAAACGCCGCCGACCTGATCACGAAGATGGAGCTGTTCGGAACCGACGCGAAGGGGCTGTACATGCTCAACAGCGAGCTCGCCGGACGCGCGTACGCGCCGCCGTCGCTGGTGCTCTGATCGGCACAAACCGCCGGCGATTCCCTGCGGAATCGCCGGTCAGACCATCGACAAACACCGCTTTTCCCTTGGGGATGGATGAAGGGGTCGAAACCCCTTCATTTTCCGTCCGCAGGCGACGGCATGTACGTCGCCGAGGAGCGCGGCTTGTCCGCGCTTCCTTGCAGGATTTCCGGCCGTGGCGCGCGGCGCCACAGGAAATCCTGCATTCCGGGAAATCCAATCTTGCATGGATAGCGTGGCGACTTTGTCGACGCGCAAGGTATAGTTGGCGGAGCAATAAGCGCTCGCGCCAGCAGTTCGAGATACTCGACCGCGCGCAGCTTACGGCGCTCGCGGAGAGCGCGTACGCCTGCCGCCTCTGAGGGGGGACGGACATGCGGCTGTTTGTCGCGATCAACTTCGACAGCATCACAATCGAAAACATCGCCGCCGTGCAGGGGCGATTGAAGGCGCTCGGCCGGGGCAATTTCTCCCGGCCGGAGAATTTGCACCTGACGCTCGCGTTTCTCCGAGGTCGGGCCGAACCGCGTCGGCGACGTGAAGCGCGCGATGGAGGCGACCCCGATTAAGCCGACGGAACTGCTGTTCGACCGCGTCGGCTGCTTCCCGCGCGACGGCGG
>JAAYZL010000432.1 GCA_012514855.1 Clostridiales bacterium | reverse complement strand
GACTACGCGGCGCTGCGCAGGTTCTACGGCGGCCACGAGCCGGGCGACTTCGAGGACGTCGAGAGGGCCGGTTCCGCCGAGGCGAAGGCCGCGACGCTCGCGGTCGAGGGGCTCGAGGCGCTCAGGCCGTCGGTCGAGGCGGGGTTCCACTCGCTGCTCGATACCTATGTCTCGCACACGCACAGCGTCTACGCGAACTTCGCGGCGTGTGCCGTCGGCGGAAGGGCCGTCGTCGAGGAAGCGCTTTCCGGCGCGGACTACTCCTGGGGCTTCGTGCGCTACGTCAACCCCGGAAGCCGGCTGACGTTCTCGATCCGCGACGAGCTGAAGCGCGTCGAGGGCGAGACCGGAAAGCGCCCGGCCGTGATCTTCATGGAGAGCCACGGGCTGATCGTGCACGGCGACGGCGTCGACGAGGTGCTGAGGGTTCAGGACGACGTCAACGCGCGCATCGCGGCCGCGTTCGGCCTGTCCGGGGATTCGTTCCCGAAGGTCGCGGTCATCGGCGAAAACGGCGTCTACAGGGTGGACTGCCCGTATCTCAAGGAGCAGCTCGGGACCGGCGACTTCACCGAGCGGGAGTTCATCTACGAGCCGCTGTACCCCGACCAGCTCGTGTTTTTGGGCGACGGCTTCTCGGTCGGAACCGGCGAGCCCGCGGACGGGGAGTGCGTCGCGAACCCCGAGACCGGCGAGGTCGCGATCCGCATGCCGGAGAAAAAGGCGCTCGTGATCGCGGAGACGCTGGCGGCGATCATCTTCATCCGCCGCGCGATCACGGCCTCCGGGCGCGAGGTGATCTCGCTCGGCGACGCCGCGAAGGACTTCATCGCGAACTGGGAGAGCGAGAAATACAGGAAGCAGCTCGCGGGGAAGAAGTGACGACGAGAAGAAGCCCTCCGGCGATTGAACCGGAGGGCTTCTTCATTTGGGAGGCGCGTCAGTCCCCGATGACGATCGGTGTCCCGGCGACGTACTCCTTGTTCCACTTGACATAGTCGCTGGCCTCGTAGCCCTTTTCGACGTTGCCCCAGGTCGTGTACTTGTAGCCGGAGAACGTCTCGCCGTCCGCGGAGCTCAGGACAAACGCCTCCACGCTGCCCCTGTCCGGCTTCGAGACCGGCACGGCCAGATACCACGTGGCGTTGATCCAGAACGCGACGGAGACCTCCCGCTGCACGGTTCCGGAGTTCAGCGTCTCGAAGGTATCGGCAAATCGCTCCCATTCGGAGGCGTCGGGCGCGTCGCCGGAGAACGGCAGAAGCTCCGAAACGCGCTGGAACTCGCCGTACGAGAGCAGGCTCAGCGCCTCCTTCGCGTCGGCAAACAGGTCGTTCGAGATCGCGGGCACGCTGTCCGCATATGCGGCGGCGGTCAAAAGCACCGCCAGCAACAGCAAGGCCGACACAATTTTCTTCATCGATAAAACCTCCATAGCTTCGGCTGATGCTTAGACGATCAACCGGCGGAATTGGTTCCCGGTTCCGGGCGACGAATTTCGGCAATTTTCAGCACCGCGAGCCGAAGCGCCTCGCGGTCGCGCAGTTTTCCGGACTTGATCGCGAAATCCGCGTCGACGCATTCTCCGTAGATCGCCCGGAGCCGCGCGGGATCGAGCCCCCGGGCCTGTTCGGAGGCGCGCCGGGCGGCGTAGGGGTGCAGCCCGAGCTGCTTTTCGACCGGCGCGGTGCCCGCGCCCGCGCGAATGGACAGCGCCATGTGCGTCAGCGTCCGAAGCTGCCGGACGACCATCGCGAGGATGCCGACGTACGTCTGCCCGCCCATAATAAGCGTCCCGAGGCTCCGCTCCGCGCGGACGGCGTCGCCCGCGAACAGGAAGTCGAGCATCTCGAACACGCTGAACTCGAGCGAGGGCGAGACGGCCTCCTCGATGTCCCCGACGTCGATCTCTTCGCGGTCGCCCGTGAACGCGATGAGCTTGTCGAGCTCCTGCGACAGCCGGTTCAGCTCCCGCCCCGCGGAGAACGCGAGGTGCGACGCGGCCTCCTGCGAGATCGACTTGCCGACCGGCTTCAGCCTCTTGTTCGCCCAGCGCAGCAGCTCCGGATCGGACAGCGGATCGAACCGCACCTCCGCGCCGCGCTTTTTGAGCGCCGCCGGGAGGCGCTTGCGCGCGTCGGGCTCACCGCGCAGGTAGAAGACGACGATCGCGGTTTCGGGCGGGTTCTCGAGCCACGAGAGCATCCGCGAGACCTCGTCCTCCTCGTTCTTCGCCTTTCCCGGCAGCAGCGGCGCCCAGTCGCGCAAGACGACCAGCCGGCGCTCGCACATGAAGGGGAGCGTCTCCGCCGCGGCGATGACGTCCCTCGCGCCCGCGCCCTCGAGCACCGCGAGGTTCAGCTGCTCGAGCCCCGGCGGCAACAGCTTCGCCCGGAGCGCGTCGAGCGCCTCCCGCTTGATGAATTCCTCCGGGCCGGAGAACAGGTAGACGTTTTGCAGCGCCCCCGCCTTGATCCCGGCGAACAAATTCTTCCAGGTCATGCTCAGCCCTCCGGGGCGAGATGCGTCCGAACGCGCACGCCGCCGTCTTGTTGAAGTTCCGCGGTGACCGCGCCGCGCAGATCCGTGCGGTAGATCTTCGTGCCGGTGTCCTCGAGCCGCTTCAGCAATGCGTCGCCGGGATGCCCGTAGCCGTTGCCGCGGCCAACCGGGATCACGGACGCCGACGGGGTCGCGGAATTGAGCGCCATGTAGCTGGAACTGCCGTTCGAGCCGTGGTGCGCGACCTTCAGCACGTCGACGTCCGGCATCGGGCCCGGCTCGAAGCCCATCGGCAGGTCGCCGGTGAACAGCGCCGCCGCGTCGCCGTACTCGATCAAAAGCACCATCGAGATGCCGTTCGCGTCGTCGATTTCCGCGCCGGTCGCGGGGTGGAGCACCGTCGCCAGCACGCCGTCGGACAGGGCCACGGCGTCGCCCGCCGAGAGCTCGACGACGACCGCCCCGAGCGATTCGGCGCGCGAGACGGCCTCCGACACGCCCTCGTCCGCCTCAATGCCGTACCATCCGGCGGGCACGTAGATCACTTCCGGCGCGAAGCTGTCGAGCAGTTGATTCAGCCCGCCCGCGTGGTCGGCGTGCGGGTGCGACAGGAACACGGCCTTCGGCTCAAGCCCCGCCCACGCGAGGTAGTCGTCGGACGGCGTCTCGGGCAGCCCCACGTCCACCAGGTACGCGGAGCCCCCGGCGCGCACGACCGCCGCGTCCGCCTGCCCCGCGTCGAGGAACACGATCGCGAGCCCCGGCTGCCCGAACGCGGCCAACATAACCGCGAGGCACGCCGTCGCCGGGAGCGCGAGCAGCAGCCACTCGCGCGCGCGCCGGGGGAGCGTCGAGAGCTCGGAGATCATGGGAAGGAGGCACGCGTGCGCGACCGCGAGCCACAGGGGGAACGGCGGCATCCGCACGTCGCTCAGCGGAAGGGCCGCGCAAAACCGCGTCACGTCGGCGAGAAAGCGCATCAGCAGGTCGGAAGCGAAGCCGAGGATCGCGCCGAGCGGCCCCCAGACAAACGACAGCGCGAGCGCCGCGATCGAGAGCAGCATGCCCAAGAGCGTCAGTGGAACGACGGCGAGGTTTGAAAGCGTCGCGAGCACCGGAAGCTTTCCGTAGTATGCCACGATCGCGGGAAGCGTCGCGAGCTGCGCGGCGAGCGTCGCGGCCACGAGCGAGCCGAAGTACCGGACGGCCTTCCTTCCGAGCGCGGCGGGGCGGAGCGAGCGTCTTTGGGGGATGCGGTCGACCCGGAGAACGCGCGTCAGCGACGGCGACAGGCACAGCATGCCCGCCGACGCCGAGAACGAGAGCACGAAGCCCGCGTCCGACAGGTACAGCGGGTTCCACGCGGTCAGCAGCAAAAACGCAAGCGACAGCCTGGTCGCCGCGTCCGACGGCCGGCCGAGCAACTGGCCCAGGCACAGCGCCGCGTACATCAGGATCGCGCGCAGCACCGGCATGTGCATGCCGACGAGCACGCCGTAGAACACCACGAGCAAGAGCGCGAGCGAAAACGCCGCGGGGCGCGGCAGGAACAGCCGGAAGAGCGCCAGCACGGCCATCGCCAAGAGCGTGATGTGCAGCCCCGAGATCGACAGCACGTGCGACACGCCCGCGCGGCTGAAGCTCTCGCGCAGATCCTCGGACATCTCGCTCCGGTCGCCCAAAATCAGCGCGCGCACGAGGTCGCGGCTCTTGGGGAACAATTCGTCGATCCGCGCGCCGAGCGATTTCCGGACGCCGCCGAGCCACGCGGCCGGGCCTTCGGATTCGCCCGTCACCTTCGCGCCCGAGAGCTGCGCGGTCGCGTAGGCGGCCATGCCGTTGCGCCAGAGGTACTCGGAAAAGTCGAACGCGCCGGGGTTCGTCGCGCGCTCCGGCGCCCACAGGTGCGCTTCCGCCTCGATCCTCTGGCCGATCAGGACGCGCCCGAGCGCGGCCGTTCCGCCGCGGAGGTACAGCCGCACGCCGTAGGGTAGCGGCTCCCCGTCGACCGACACACCCTTCAGCTTGCACGTCAGCCGCCCCTTTTCGGCGTCCACGAAGGGGTCGTCCGCGACCGTTCCCGCGAGCCGGATCGAATACCGCGTCCGGACGGCGGGCTGCGCGTCGACCGCGAGCGTCATTCGCGCGGCGCCGAGAAACATCCCCGCGGCCATGACGAGCGCCCCGAGCCGGCGGCCGCCGACGCGAATCAGCACCCACGAAAGCAGCAGCGCGGACGCCGAGCCGAGGCTCAGCCACAGCGGGAGAGGGCTTCCGCGGGCGACGATCGCGCCGATCCCGAAGCACGCCGCGAACAGCAGAAGCGGCCGGCAGGACAGCGCTCGCAGCGGCAGCGGGAGGTCCTTGATCGGCATCGTCAGACCCTGTACCGCTTCCCGGGAACCGCGATCTCCGCGCGCGGACAGGCCGCCCGCGCCTCCTTAAGCAGCGCCTGAGGGTCGTACTTCGGGTTCAGGTGCGTCAGAAGCAGCGCGCCGGCGCGAACGGAGCTCGCGAGCTCGCCGCAGAGCAGAGCGGAGAGGTGCGGGGCCTTCGGCGTCCAGTCCGCGGCCAGAAAGCCCGCGTCCGCGAGCAGCAGGTCGCACCCGTCCGCGAACAGCGCGAGCGCCGGGTTTTCGTTCGTGTCGCCGGTGAACACGAGCCGAGCGCCGTCGCACTCGACCGACACGCACGAGGCCTCGACCGGATGGACGGCGGGGACGAACGAGATGCGCATCTCCTGAAGCGTGATGTCGCTGTGGGAAAACAGGTCGCAGTGCGGGCTCTCCAGCAGCGCGCGCACGCGCTCCGGGCGCTCCGGGGCGAACACCGGCAGCGGGTATCTGCGGGCGGAGAGCTGCAGCGCGTACAGCATCGGCAGCATGTCGGACATGTGGTCGAAGTGCAGGTGGGAGAGCACGACGCCCGAGAGCGCCTCGATCGGCGTCAACTTCAGGAGCCTCGAAAGCGCGCCCGTGCCGCAGTCGAGCAGCAGCTTTGTGTCGCCGCCGTCGCTTTCGACGAGGTAGCCGGAGCACGCGCCCCCCGCAGCGGGGAAGGGGCCGTTGACCCCAAGAACGGACAGAAACATGCGTATCCCTCCCTTTGGTCGATTATACCACAGGCGGGGGTCGGGGTTCAAGGACAATCGGAGAGGGCGGGGAGCGGGGGTTGAAGCGGACAAAGCCGCCCCGCGATCCGGCGGGGCGGCATTTGGCTTTTACCTACGCTTCGAT
>JAAYZL010000431.1 GCA_012514855.1 Clostridiales bacterium | reverse complement strand
GTGGTTGTGGTCGAAGTGGTCGTGGCTCACAAGCGCGATGTCCGAGCGCGCGCGGCACAGCGGGTAGCCGACCGTCCTGTCGAACGGGTCGGTCACGACCGTCGCGCCGCCCTCGAAGGTCATCGAAAAGCAGGAATGCCCGTGCCATTTAAGCCTCATGTCCGTTCCCTCCAATTTTATTGAAAACCGCGGCGCACGCGAACAACCCGCCGCCTCCGCCCGATCTGAGGCACGCGGCCGCGCGCTGCCGGATCGCCCGGTCGAGCGATTTTATGCGCGAATCGTCCGGCGCTTCCACCAATTTCGCCGCCTCGCAGAACAGCGCGATCGACGCTCCGTCCGCGGGCGCGCCCCTGAACCGCGCGAGCGACCGCGTCAGCGCGTCCCCGGGATCGGCGCGCTCGAATTCCTCGATCAGAAGCTGCGTCGGGAACACGCGCCACACCTCCCCGAGCGGCTCCGACCGGAAGAGGGGCGACTCGACCGCCTCGCGCGAAACGAACAGCCCCGGCCCGCGGTCGCGCTTCACTTGGATGCCCTCCGGGAGGTATTTCCTAATCGCCGTCACTTCGGAACACCTCCGGGATCGCGGCGACGATGTCCTGCGCGGTCATGCCCTCGCTGCCGATCCTCCGTTCCGCGATGAGCCCCGCGAGCCCGTGCAGCTCCGCGACGAGCGCGAGGTCCATCGCGTCCATCCTCCGGGAGACGTCGGGCGGCACCGGGGTCCAGAACGCCATCGAGTACGGCTTCCCGAGGTTTGCAAGCGGCCGCGCGAGGTGCGCGCCGAGCATGCCGGCGAACACATCCCCGGAGCCGCCCTTCGCCATGCCCGCGCAGCCGGTCGCGCTGAGAACCGGCGGGCGGCCGCTCGTCGCGATCAGCCGGCTCGCGCCCTTCAAGATCGCGGCGCAGCCGAGCGAAGCGAGCGCCCTGACATCGGATGCGGGATCGGAAAGCGCCCGCCCGAGCAGCCGCTCCGCCTCGCCGGGGTGCGGCGTCAGCGCGTGGTGGGGGCGGAGCTTCTGAAGCAACTCCCGGTGCTCTGAGAGGATATTCAGCGCGTCGGCGTCGACGACCGCCGGAAGCCCGCTCTCGAGCGCGGCTTCGACGATTTCCGGCGCGCACCGCCGGGACAGCCCGCAGCCGACGACGAGCGCGCGCTTGCCGGCGAACAGCGCCTTGAGAGGCTCGACCGCGTCCCTCGACAGCGCCCCGCCGCGCTCCGGGAGCGGCGCGCAGATCGCGCACGGCTCGAGCGACTGCAGCACCGGCACGATGCACCTCGGGCACGCGACCGTCACGAGCCCGGCCCCCGACCGGAGCGCCGCGCCCGCCGCGAGCGCCGCCGCGCCCGCCATGCCGAGGCTGCCCGCGACGACGAGCACGTGCCCGCGCTCGCCCTTGTGCGTGTTCCTCGGGAAATGGCTTGCGTCCGCCTTCGCCGGCGACGCGAGGATCACCGGGTCGCCCGGCGACAGGTGGATCGACGGGATGCCGATGTCGCGCACGACCACCTCGCCGGACGCGTCGAGGCCGTCGTTCAGGTAGTGGCCGAGCTTCGCGTACTGGAACGCGATCGTGATGTCCGCCCAGACCGCGGCGCCGGGCGCCTCGCCGGTCAGCCCCGAGAGCCCCGACGGGATGTCGACGGACACGACCGGGCAATCGCGCAGTATCCGGCTCCGGTTGATCCTCTGAATCAGCGCTTCCGCCGTGCCCTCCGGCGCGCGCGAAAACCCTGTGCCGAACAGCGCGTCGACCCAGATGTCCGGCTCCCCGTCCGAATCCGGCGCGATCTCGCGCACGCCCGCCTCGATTGCGCGGCGGTGATTTTCCTTTGCGTCCGCGGACCTCGGCGGCTCGGAGAGCGCGAACGCCGCATTTCCGCCCGCTTCCCTGTACAGCCGCGCGGCCGCGAGCCCGTCGCCGCCGTTGCCGCCCGGCCCGCACGCGAAAAAGACCGTTTTATCGCTTCCGAAGCGCTCGACGAGCACTTTGACGACCTCGGAGGCCGCGCGCTCCATCAGGTCGATCGACGGCATTCCGGTCGCCTCGAAAAACCGCCGCTCCATGTCGGACATCTGTTCGGGGGTCAGCAAAAAGCGCATGGGACACCTCCTAAACGTAACCGTACAGCCCGCGCACCGACACGTCGCCGGCGACGAGCGGCACTACATGATCGCCCTCGCGGAACATGAGCGCGCCGTCCTCGCGGAAGCCGACCGCCTCGCCCTCGCGCGTCCCGACCAGCACGCGGCGGCCGAGCGTTGCGGAGAGGGGGCGGATGGCCTCGAGAACCGGTGCGAGGCCGTCGTTCAGCCAGATTTCGTACCACGGTCCGAACCGCTTGAGGTACTTTTCAAGCAGTTCGTCCGGCGTCACGCGCTTCCCGGTCTCGAGAAGCAGCGACGTCGCGTACGGTAGCTCCGGCGGGAACGACACCTGCGCCAAATTGACGCCGACGCCGAGCGCGAGCCAGGCGCACATCCCGTTTTCAAACCCCGCCTCCGCGAGCATGCCGGACAATTTCTTGCCGTTGAGCGCGAGGTCGTTCGGCCACTTGATCCGCACGCCCGCGAAATCCGAAAGCGCCTCGGCCATCGAAAGCGCCGCGACGAACACCGCGCCGCCCGCCATCTCCGCCGGGAGCGCGCGGGGCCGGAGCAGTTGCGTCATCCACAGCCCCTCCCCCGCGGGGGAATCCCACGACCGGTCGAGCCTGCCGCGCCCGGAGGTCTGTCGGCCGGCGACGAGCACGCACTCGGGGCGTCCCTCGCGCGCCAGCGCCTTCGCGCGCGCGTTCGTCGAGTCGGCCTCGGCAAGGTAAAGGATTTCCACGCGTCCCCCTCCGAATTGTGACCTTCCTTTGAATATTGTAGCACAATCCGGCGCATTTGAACAGTTTTCCTTGTCATGCGCGCCGCAAATTTGTATACTATCGTCGGAGGGAACCGTC
The DNA here is from genome assembly GCA_012514855.1 of Clostridiales bacterium. The sequence continues at coordinate 444 of JAAYZL010000431.1, read as the reverse complement.
CGGGGCGGCGCTCCGTCCAACAGCGGCAGGGAATATACATTAGGAGAAGCATTATGCAGGTCACGCAGCGCTTTGCGCAGTTGCTGGTAAACAACGTCGGGAAGGTCATCGTCGGAAAGCACGACGCGGTGGAGCTGATGATGATCGCGCTTCTGTGCCGGGGGCACGTGCTGATCGAGGACGTGCCGGGCGTCGGAAAGACGACGCTGGCCTCGGCGCTGGCGAAGTCGCTGGACTGCTCGTTCAAGCGCATACAGTTCACGCCGGACATCACGCCCAGCGACATCACCGGCTTTTCGATCGTCAACTTCAAAACCGGCGAGCTCGAGTACCGGCCGGGGCTCGTGATGAGCCAGATCGTGCTCGCCGACGAGATCAACCGCACCTCCCCGAAGACGCAGTCGAGCCTGCTCGAGGTCATGGAGGAGGGGCAGGTCACCGTCG
>JAAYZL010000430.1 GCA_012514855.1 Clostridiales bacterium | reverse complement strand
TCGTACTCCGACGCGTTCGTGATCGTGAACGTCAGCGTCACGTCGCCCGGCACGACGAGCTCGGCGGGCTTGACGCTCAGGCTGATGTTCAGAATCCGGCGCACCGGCGGGAGCGTCGCCAGGCTCTCGGCCGCAGCAAAGCAGCTCCCCGCGCCGACGAGCGCGAGGATCGAAAGAACTGCCGCCGCGATCCGCCTCATCGGAGGGCCACACCCCCTGCTTCCATTATTCACGCGGTCCCGGGTTCTGTCAAGCCTTCTGAACGGAATAGACCTCGCCGAAGGTCTCCACCGAGGCGCTCAGGATGCGCTGCTCCTCGACGGGCCGGTCCTGCGCCCCGGTTTTCGCGGAGGCGACCTTGTCGACCGCGTCCATGCCCTCGATCACCTTTCCGAACGCCGCGTACTGGCCGTCGAGGTGCGCGGCGTCCGCGTGCATCACGAAGAACTGGCTGCCGGCGGAGTCCTTCTGCATCGAGCGCGCCATCGACAAGACGCCGCGCGCGTGTTTGAGCCGGTTGTCGAAGCCGTTTAAGCGGAACTCGCCCCGAATGTGCCAGCCGGGGCCGCCCATGCCGCTGCCGGTCGGGTCGCCGCCCTGGATCATGAAGCCGGGGATCACGCGGTGGAAGATCAGGCCGTCGTAGAATTTGCTCTCGACGAGGCGGACGAAGTTCGCGACGGTGTTCGGCGCGATTTCGGGGTACAGTTCCGCCCTGAAGCTCGTCCCGTCTTCCATTTCAAAGGTCACGATGGGGTTTTTCATGCATTGCTCTCCTTATTTTTTGTCGTCGCCGACGCGGACGACCGGAAACGCGTGGCCGTGGGTGTCGACGCGGATGGTTGAGATCTTCGTGAGGACCAGCGGCCGGCTGTTCGAGTCGGTCGCGACGGACGCGATCCTGTCGAGCGTTTGGAGGCTCTCCTCGTCCGTCAGCTTCCCGAACGCCGCGTAGTTTCCGTCGTACTCCGGGTAGGTTCCCTGCAGGATGAAGAACTGGGAGCCCGCGGAGTCGAACTCCTTCGTGCGCGCCATCGACAGCACGCCGCGCGCGTGCGTCAGCGTGTTCTTATCGTAGCCGTTCTCGGAAAACTCGCCGCGGATCGCGTAGCCGGGGCCGCCGGTTCCGTCGTTCTTCGGGTCGCCGGTCTGCACGAACGCGCCGGTGACGACGCGGAACACCTCGAGCCCGTCGTAGAAGCCCTTGTTCGCGAGCTCCGCGAAGTTCGCGACGGTGTTCGGCGCGCAGGCGAGGTACAGCTCCGCGCGCATGATGCCGCCGTCCGCCATCGTGATCGTCGCGATCGGGTTTGGCACGTCCGCGTACGGGTCCTCCTCGCGCCTTCCGCAGCCGGACAGCAAGAGAAGAAGCGCAAGCGCGAGCAGCAACAGCCTTTTCATCGCTCTCCTCCTTGGTACAGGATCAGACGGCGCTTGCGCTCGACCATCTCGTCCACGCGGTCGATGTACGCCCCGATGTTCTTGACGTTCGGCGCGCGCTCGATTCGAAGCGCCCGGTCGAACAGCCACTTCGTGATCGCGCCCGCGCCGACGGCGAGCACGCTGGCGACCTCCTCCATGTTGCCGATGTTGTACAGGCACGCCTTGCCGGGCCGCGCGTAGCCGACGTTTTCGAGGTTGCCGACCATGTACTTCTGCCGGTAGAGGTAATAGGGCAGATACCCGGCCCCCATCAGCCGCGTCCGCGCGAGCGAGATCATCCCGGCCGCCTCGCCCTCCGCCGCCTGCGCGTGGCCGCCGGAGGAAACGTGCATCTGCTCGTGCAATCTGCTCGACCGCTTGATCGCGAGCGCGTGCACGGTGATACTGTCCGGCGCGAGCCCGAGCGTCCTGTCGAGCGTCCGCGAGAAGTCCGGGAGCGCCTCGCCGGGGAGCCCCGCGATCAGATCCATGTTGATGTCGCCGAAGCCGAGTTCCCGCGCGAGCAGGAATGCCTCGACCGCCTGCTGGCCGGTGTGCGCGCGGCCGATGCGCGAAAGCGTCTCGTCCGAAAACGTCTGCGGATTGACCGAGATGCGCGTCGCCCCGGCGGATTTAAGCATTTCGAGCATGTCCCGGTCGATCGCGTCCGGGCGGCCGGCCTCGACCGTCCACTCGACCGCGCCCGGAAACGCCTCCTTGGCCGAGAGGAAGATTTCCTCAAGCGCCGCGCGGGGGATTGCCGTCGGCGTTCCGCCCCCGATGTACCCGGCGCGCAAATGCAGCCCCTTTTCGCGGACGATCTCCGCCGACAGCGCGATCTCCCGAAGCAGCGCTTTGACGTACGGCGCGACGAGCCTGCCGTTCCCGATCTCGCCGGACGAGAATGAGCAGTAGGCGCAGCGCGTCCTGCAGAAGGGTATGCCGACGTACAGGTCGAACGCGTCCGGGGGCATGTCGCGGAGCCCCTTTTGCATGCCGGCCATCGCGCGCAGCAGCTCCGCGCGGTCGGGCATCACGTCGAACACGTCGACGAGCGTCCTGACCGGGTCCAGACTCTCCGCAAGCGCCTCGCAGTAGAGCCGCGACGGGCGGATGCCGGTCAGCGAGCCCCACGGCGGGTGCGCGCCGGTCAGCTTCTTCAAAAGCGCGTACAGAGCGAGCTTCACCGCGCGCTTGCGCAGCCGCTTTCGCTCGAGTTCGTCGCGCCCGGCGGCGAAGAACGGGCGCTCGACCGACACCTCCCCCGACGAGAACGCGTCGAGCCCCGGTTCCGCGCGGTGGACGATCACGAGGTCGGCGCCGCCCTCGCCAAAGTAAATCGGCGCGTCGCCGAAGAACACGCGCAAAATGTCCGCCAAATCCTGCAAAAACGCGGTCTCCGGGGTGATGAGGCGAATCGTCATGGCATCCGGTAGCGCGCCCTTTCGCGGGCGATGGTCGTCTGTCCGCCGTGTCCGGGGTAAGTGCGCGTGTCGCCGGGCAGAGCGAACAGCAGTTCCAGCGAGCGGCGCATATCCCGCGCGCTCGAGCCGGGGAAGTCGACGCGGCCGAACGCGCCCAGGAACAGCGTGTCGCCGCTGAACAGCGCGCCGTGCTCCTTCGCGTACAGGCACACGCCGCCGGGGGTGTGGCCGGGCGTCGGGATCACCTGAAACTCGACGCCGCAGCACAGGAACGAGCTCCCGTAGGCGATGCCCGAGAGCCCCGCGGGGGCCGGCAGATGCGAGGCGTCCGGGTTGTAGAGGTTCAGGCTTTCGTCGTTCAGCGCCGGCAGGTCCGCCCCGCCGACGTAGAGCTTCGCGCCGGTGTCCGCGATCAGCCCCGGCGCCGCGAGCATGTGGTCGAAGTGCGCGTGCGTCAGGCACACCGCCTTCAATGTCTTTTTCCCCGCGGCGAGCGCCTTGACGATCGCCGGATAGTCGTCGCCGGGGTCGATCACGAGCGCCTCCGAAGCGCCCGGAAGCGACACGACATACGCGTTCTCGTCGTAGACCCCGCAGACGACCGCTCGAATTTCCAACATCTCAAAACACCTTCCGGCTGTCCAGCAATATGGTCACAGGCCCGTCGTTTGTGAGCTCGACCTCCATGTGCGCGCCGAAGCGCCCGGTCTGAACGTCCAGTCCCCGCGCGGAGAGCATCTCCCGCATTGATCCCAGCAGCGGTTCGGCGACCTCCGGGCGCGCGGCCCTCGAAAAGCTCGGCCTTCTTCCGTGGCGCGCGTCGCCCAGCAGCGTGAACTGCGAGACGAGCAGTATTCCCCCGCCGACGTCCACGATCGAGCGGTTCATCTTGCCGTCCGCGTCCTCGAACACGCGAAGGCCCAACAGCTTGTCCGCCAGGCAGCGCGCGTCGGCGACAGTGTCGCCCTCCTCCGCGCCGACGAGCGCCAGATAGCCGACCCCGATTCCGGAAACCCGGACGCCTTCGACCACCACGCCCGCGCGCGAAACCCTCTGCACAACCAGCCGCATGCCCTCTCCTATCTCGCGACCCGGAACACCTCGATGACGTCCGGGCGCCTCTGCAAGTCCTTGATCAACTTCTCGAGCTGCTGCGTCGTCTTGATGACGATCGTGATGCTCATCGTGCACAGGCCCTGCTTGTTCTTGACCGTGTGCGCGGTGACGGCGGTGACCGGCACGTCCTGCGACGCGAACATCAGCGAGACCTCCGCGAACAGCCCCGCGTGGTCGTAGGCGAGTATCTGTATGTCCGCCTCGTAGCTTCCGGCGGCGGACTTCTCCCACTCGACCTCGATCATGCGCTCCGGCTCGACGCCGGAGTCCTTGAGGTTCGCGCAGTCCGTGCGGTGCACGCTGACGCCGCGGCCGCGCGTGATGTAGCCGACGATCTGGTCGCCCGGCAGCGGGTTGCAGCAGCGCGCGAAGCGCACCAGCATGCCGCTCTCGCCCTTGACGGTCACGCCGTTCGAGCTCGAGGACGCGACCTGCTTCTTGACCTCCTCGGCCTTCTGCTCGCTCAAAACCGGCGGCGCCTCGGGCCTGTAGATGCGCTTGTACTCGTCGACGAGCCGGTTCAGAAGCTGCATCGTCGACAGCCCGCCGAAGCCGATCGTCGCGTACAGATCCTCGAGCGTCGCGAGCGAATAGCGCTTGAACACGGGCTCGAGCACGTCGTTCTTCGTCAGCTGCGACAGCGAATAGCCCTGCTTCTTCGCCTCGGCCGCGAGCATCTCCTTGCCCTTCGAGACGTTTTCCTCGCGCTCCTCCTTTTTCAGCCACGCGCGGATCTTCGTCTTGGCCTCGGAGGTCTTGACGATGTTCAGCCAGTCCCGCGACGGGCCGCGCGACGCCTGCGAGGTCATGACCTCGACGAAGTCGCCGGTCTCGAGCGAGCTCGACAGCGGCACGATGCGCCCGTTGACCTTCGCGCCGATGCAGCGGTTGCCGATCGCCGAGTGGATGCGGTAGGCGAAGTCCAGCGGCGTCGCGCCGCGCGGCAGCGAGATCACGTCGCCCTTGGGCGTGAACACGAACACCTCGTCGGCGAACAGGTCGAACTTGAGGAGTTCTCCGAAGTCCGACGAGTCGCGCGCCTCGTTCTGCCAGTCGAGTATGCGCCTGAGCCAGCTCAGCTTGTGGTCGAGCTCGTCGATCTGCTTTCCTTCCTTGTAGCGCCAGTGCGCCGCGATGCCGTACTCGGCGGTGCGGTGCATCTCAAACGTTCGAATCTGCACCTCGAACGGCCTGCCCTGGTTTACGACCGTCGTGTGCAGCGACTGGTACATGTTCGCCTTCGGAACCGAGATGTAATCCTTGAACCGCCCCGGCACCTGCGGCCAGAGCGTGTGCACGACGCCGAGCACGTAGTAGCAGTCCTGCTGCGTGTTGACGAGCACGCGGATCGCGATCAGGTCGTTGATCTGGTCGAAGGTCTTGTTCTGCGACTTCATCTTCTTGTAGATCGAATAGAAGTGCTTCGGCCGCCCGTCGATCTCGGCCTTGATGCCGGTCTTTCGGAGGCTGTCCTGCAGCTGCTGCGTGACGGACGCGATCAGATGCTCGCGCTCCTCCCTGCGCATGCCGATCTTCGTGACGAGGTCGTAGTACCCGTCGGGGTCGAGGTAGCGAAGCGACAGATCCTCGAGTTCCCACTTGACCGTGTAGACGCCGAGCCGGTGCGCGAGCGGCGCGTAGATGTCCAGCGTCTCCCGGGCGATGGGAATCTGCCGGTCGAGGCTCTGGTACTTGAGGGTGCGCATGTTGTGGAGCCGGTCGGCGAGCTTGATGAGCACGACGCGTATGTCCTTCGCCATCGCGAGGAACATCTTGCGCAAACTCTCGGCCTGCTGCTCCTCGCGCGAGGAGAAGTTGAGCTTCGAGAGCTTCGTCACGCCGTCGACGAGCACCTCGACGTCCGGGCCGAACATCTCGCCGATTGCCTGCGGCGTCACGCACTCGACGTCCTCGACGCAGTCGTGCATCAGCCCCGCCGCGATGGTCGCCGCGTCGAGCATCAGGTCGGCGAGGATCACCGCGACCGCGCACGGGTGCACGAAGTACGGGTCGCCGTTCTTGCGCCGCTGCTCCCTGTGCTGCCGCTCCGCGAACTCGTACGCGCGGCGCACGAGGTCCATGTCGTCGTCGGGATGGTAGCGGCGGATCTTCTCGATCAGCTCCTCTACCGGAATGTACGGAACCTCGCTGAGTTTGTCATTGTTCACGGCCGCTGCCCTCCCTTCCCTCCGCGCGCAGGCGGAGTATTTTCAAAACCACGGCGCTGTCGAGCGGATCGGTCTTTTCCGCCGGCAGTATTCTGAGCCGCTGACCCCCGTCCGGGAGCTCGATCAGATGCATGTCCTGAAGCGCCAGGAGCGCCGCCGCCGAACCGACGACCGAGAGATCGCACTCCTCCGACAGTATGTGGCACAGCCCCGCAAAGTCCGTGAAGTGCGCGGGCCGCCGGGAGAGCCTCCGGATCGCGCGGTAGGCGTCGCGCAGGCCGTCGACGTCCGGGAGCTCCTCCCACGAAACCGCGGGCGCGCCCTCGATGTCCTCCGCCGGGATGACCTGCCGGTAGTTCCGCGGCGGGTCGCCGACGGGCAGCACGCAGACCGCGTTGAACGCGCGCGGGTCGGGCGGATACCCCCCGACAAACAGGTCGAACCGGAGCCCGTCGAGCCGCTCGATCAGGTACAGCGCCTGCGGGAAATCCCGGCAGACGACGAGCGTCCCCTGCGGGTCGTCGGCGAACGCCTTCCTGAGCGCCCGAGCCGGCACAGCCCTCCCCTCCGAAAGCCCTATTCCTCTATTATAGAGCATTTCTGTTAAGAAACGAACCATCAGCGCAGGGCGGCCGGGGAGATTTGCCGAAATCCGCGCCGCGGGGTCGATCGGCTCCAGCGCGCGAAGCTGCAGCTCGACCGTCGCGCGGCCCATCCACGCGTTGATCCTCGGCGCGAACAGCATGTCGTACTCGCCGGACAGCCCGTTCGCGCGAGCGCCCTCGGAGAACAGCACGGCCGGGAGCGCGCGGTCGTCCGCCGCGACGGTCAGCTTCAGGTGCGCGCCGTCCTTTCCGACCGCGCGGGCGGACGCGACCGTCGCCCTGGCGCGCAGCACCGGCGCGGGGTTCCCCATACCGGTCGGCTCGAGCGCGTCGAGCTCCATGACCGCCTGCGGATCGAGCGCGGACAGCGGCGCGTCGAGGTCGTACTCGAGCGAGGGCACGTACGCGCTTCTCGGCACGGTCCGCCAGAGATAATCGTCGAGCGCCGCCGCGAACGGCCCGAGGTTTTCCGCCGGGAGCGAGAGCCCCGCCGCCTGCCGGTGCCCGCCGAAGCGCTCGAGGTGCTCGCGGACGCCGGAGAGCGCCCCGAAGATGTCGACGCCCGAAATGCTCCGGCACGAGCCCTTGAGCCGGTCGCCGTCGGAGGTCATAAGGATCGCCGGGCAGTGGTACCTTTCGACGAGCCGCGACGCGGCCAGCCCGAGCGCGCCCGCGTTCCAGCCGTCCTTCGCGAGCACGATCGCGCGATGGGCGGGGAAGTCGAAGTCCCGGAGCATGTCCTCGGCCTCGCGCAGTATCTCGGCCTCGACGCGGCGGCGCTCGACATTCTCCGCCTCGAGCTCGGCCGCGAGCGCCGCGGCCTCCTCCCGGTCCCCGGTGATCAAAAGCCGCAGCGCGCGCCCGGCGCTCCCGAGCCTGCCGCCGGCGTTCAGCCTCGGCGCGATCTGAAAGCCTATGTGCGCGGCGGTCAGCGCCTTCCCGGCAATGCCGGCGATGCCGGCGACCTCGCGCAGCGCCCGGATGCCGACGCGCGGATGCCCGTTCAGGCGGTCGAGCCCGAGGCGGACGATCGCGCGGTTCTCCGAGACGAGCGGCACGACGTCCGCGACGGTCGAGAGCGCCGCGAGATCGACGAGCTCCAGAGCCGCTTTGCGCCCGGAGAGCGCCTCGACGAGCTTCCACGCGACTCCCGCGCCCGACAGGTGCGGGCACGGGTAGCCGTTCAAGAGCGGGTTCACGACCGGACAGTCCGGGAGCACTTCCCCCGGCCGGTGGTGGTCGGTCACGACGACGTCCATGCCGAGCGACTTCGAAAGCGCGACGAGCTCGCGGGAGCCTATGCCGCAGTCGACGGTCACGAGCAGCGCGATTTCCGCCGCGAGCGAGCGCACCGCCGCCTCGTTCAGGCCGTAGCCCTCGTCGTGCCGCGACGGGAGGTACGTGCGCACGTCCGCGCCGAGCGACTTCAGGTGTAGGTACAGTATGGCGGCCGCGCCGACGCCGTCCACGTCGTAATCCCCGTACACGCAGATTTTTTCCCGCGCGTCGACCGCGCGCCGGATTCGCGCGACCGCCTCCGGCATCGACGAGAGCAGCATAGGGTCGTTGAGCATGCCCTCGCCGGGGTTCAGAAACGCCTGCGCTTCCCCCTCGGAGGCGATTCCCCGCTGGATCAGCAGCGCGTGCAGCAGCCCCGGCATGTCCCTGGGCCTCGGAAAATGCGCCCTGTCCGCCGCCCTCTTCTGATAGACGAGCATGCTCCCTCCAAAACTTTTGTAAAAGCAATTCGGAACCGTCGCCGATTCCGAATTGCACATAGCAAATATTACTTGCCCTTCGCCGGTCGCTTTCCGGTCGTTTTGACCTTCGCCGAGACCTTCGCCTTGGAGGCGACCTTCGCCTGGGAGGCGACCCTCGCCTGCGGAGCGGCCTTTTTCTGGGGGGCGGCCTTTTTCTGGGGGGCGACCTTCGCCTGGGAGGCAACCTTTGCCTGGGAGGCAACCTTTGCCTGGGGGGCGAACTTCGCCCAGATCGGGCCGGTCAGCACGATCGACGAATACGCGTTCGCGAGCGCGCCGACGGCCAGCGGGAACGCGAGCGCGCGGACGGCGCCGGTCCCGAAAATCATAAGCATCACCGGGGCGGCGAGCGACAAAAGCCCGATCAGCAGCGTCCGGTCGAGCGTCGACCCGAC
>JAAYZL010000011.1 GCA_012514855.1 Clostridiales bacterium | reverse complement strand
TGCACCCCCGTTCAGGGCGATTATAACGCATACCTCTATGCCTACGACAAGCGCCAGCAGGAACTGAACATGAAAAATACAGAAAAGCCGATCATCGCCCGTACCTCCTATGCAAACGGTGAGGTATTCGAGCATACCGACCCGGAGGCGTTCCTAACGGAGCTTCGAGAGGAACTGCAATACCGCAATAGCACTGGTTTCCACTACGAGGTGCTGACGGACGATCCTGCCGTCCGAAAGGCGGTGGACGATGAACTCTACAACCTGTTCGGTGAGGAAAACCCGCGTCAATTGGAGGATTACGGCCTGACCGAGCAGGGGCGCAAGGCACTGCGGGATGCGGAAAACCCGAATCTGCCCCATGGCTACAAATGGTTTGTGGTAGAGAACTTTGGCTGCGACGGCGAGACGCGGCATGATACGGACTCGCTCACCGGCGCTATCGACAGCTTCAACGGGCTGGACTGCGAAGAAAAGCGCCTGTGCGTCACCAAGGATGATGTTTCAACAATCTATCTGGCGATCACTCATGACGGCGAAACCCATATTGATGACGGATGGCAAGAAAATCCCCGCTTTGCCACTGACAGCACCATGGACGAAGCTTCCGCACTGCTAAAGCTTGGTATCGCCGGACTTGAACCGTCCGGCCCGACTATGACTTTGGGAGGTATGTAAAATGCGCGAGATAACGACGACCGACCTACGTCGGCTGGATCATCACGAAGGACTTATCCTTCAGGGCTGCGGCGGCGACCCGCAGGAATGGGTCGATGGCATCAACGGTCTGCTCACAGATGCCGGCATCCTGCTGGATGGCAGCAAATTCGAAAACGTGTCAGTGTTCGAGAATAACGGCCTTCACAATCTGCTCTTCGATTTCGAGGGCGTCAAGCTCAACTACGGCAAGTTAGCCATGTGGCGCTTGCAGACACATGAGCAGTTCGGCGGTACGTGGCTCAGTGATTATGTGGACAACAGGCTGGGCGGTTTCATCCAGAGCTATGAGAGGTCAAGACCCGACTGCACGGTCGATGAACAGAGCGATGAAATGGAGCCGACCACGGATATGAAGTTTGGAGGTATGTAAAATGGCGATTCCGAGAGAATGGCTGACTTTTCTGCGGGAGCAGTTTCCCGTGGGCAGCCGAATCAAGTTACAGGAAATGAAAGATCCGTATCACCCGGTGGAGCCGGGCACGATGGGAACCCTTACAAACATTGACGATGCAGGCACTTTCCACATGAAGTGGGACAACGGCAGAGGACTCGGCCTCGTGCTGGGCGAGGACAGGTTCTCAATCCTGCCGCCCGAAACGCATCTGCTCAAGCTGTATATGCCCATGACCGTGGACTATTATGAACGGAACGAATGGGGTGACATAGAGAATGAGCCGACAGAGCTGAGCTGCCGTGAAGCAGTGGAGTATGCTGACAGCATCTCGGCGGCGCTCTTACGAGAGCGTATGCCGGAGGAAGCGGAGCGCGGTCTCATGGAATATTACCACGAGGACGACGGCGTCAACAGCAAGGTGCGCTCCTTCACCTTCGCTGCCGAGGCGAAAAACGGCAAGCTTTGGGGCGTCGCGGAATGCCGTGTTCAGGGCGAACTGACCCCGGAAGAAATGACTCAGCTCAAGGAATATATCGGCGGACAGGCGTCAGACGGTTTCGGCGAGGGCTTCGAGCAGCGGGAAATAAAACTTCCGGATGGGCGCGAGATCTACGCCCATCTTTGGCAGTGGGAGGATTGGAGCATCAGAACGGAGCAGGAGACGTTTGCCCCCAAACTGGCCGAGGGTCTGCCGGAACTGTGCTTCTCCGTCCTTCCGGGTACCGGTGACCTCATCTGCATCAAGCGAGGCGAGAGCGGCTACTACCCCTCCGACTGGAGTACCGACGACAAGGAGCAGAATGTGGAGCTGGCCGACTACAACAACGAACGCCTCGGCGTTACGCCGGAGCAGCGACAAGCCATGGAGGTCGGTTCAATGGCCGGTTGGGACGTCCCCGGCGCTGACCCTGCGAACTACGGCGGTCACTACACGCAGATGGGAGGCATGACGCTTGAATAAGATATTCGATATCTATCTCGCAAAAACGGATGTACCGGGCAGCGAGGCATACGCGCGGCTCGACCTTCCGGCACAGCCTTGGGCGCTGTTGGACGCACTGGACAAGCTTCGCCTGCGGGATGGAGAGGAAATGTACCTCGAAATCGACAATTACTATGATTTCGGATTTCTCGCTCCATATTTCGAGGATAAGCCTTGCAGCCTGTACGAACTGAACGCTCTCGCGCTGAAGCTCGGCGAGCTGGATGCAAGGCATAGCGCCGCCTTCGAGGGGCTGGTCAAGGTGGAGGTATCGAAAGCACAAGGCCCGCTCAGTATGCCAAGGCTCATAGACCTTGCCTACAGCGCCGATTGCTGTCATGTCGTGCCGGAGGCAAAAAACGACTTCGAACTTGGCGGGTTTTACGCGGGCAACGGCTTCGTTCCGTCAGTTGACGGGCTCTCCGATGAGCTGTTCGAAATGCTGGACTTCGAGAAGATCGGGCGTGATCTGCGCCGCGGCGAGGGCGGCGTGTTCACCTCCGGCGGGTATGTGGTGCAGCATGAGGATTTGAACGAGGTGTACAAAAACCTCGACCTCACTCCGCCCCATAAGCCGGACTATCAGATCCTCCTGGAGGTTTCTCTCGGGCACTTCGGCGATCCAGAGTACGATAACGACAACCTCGTCCAGCTCAAGCTCCCCGCCAGCGACCAGACCATCGACGCCATTCTCACCGAGCTGTGCGCGGCATCCGTCGAGGAAATAGGCTGGCGCTGCCTCGACTGCCGCATTCCGGCGCTCATGGACGCCGTCACCGGCGCTGAGAGCTTGGGCAAGATAAATAGCTTTGCCGAGGCGCTCTCAAAAATGGATGACGAAGAAATCACGCAGTACAAGACAGCCATCGAAGCAACAGAGTGTAAAGCTCTGTCGGATGCTGAAGAACTGCGCGACCATATTGGAGAGTACATCTTCAACCGCAATATCAGCAGCCCCAGTGAAATGGCATGTTTGGAATTAAGCCTTATGATGGATGAGGATCAAGCAGCCAGCCTAAAACCCTTTGTGGATTTATATGGATATGGGAAAAGCGTCATAACGAAATATAATGCCACACTCACAGCCTATGGAGCCATTTCGCGCAAAGACCTTCAGCCCGTACAGACCATAACAGCACAGTCAGTACAAAAAGGAATGGAGATGATGTGATTGGACTGGTATGAGCGGCTGAACAGTCTGCCCGCAACGTGGCAGGAATCTATATGGATACATGATCAGCTTGAAACGCTGACCGCCAAGGAGTCCATCATTCTCAGCGCGGCGGTGATGCGGCGTCCACCTGAAAGCGGAGCCGATTCCATCAACCATCTGCTGTCCCTGCCGGATTACGAGGTCTGCTCCCCGGCTGGCAGCTATGCACAGCTCGGGCAGTTTTATCTCGACTATGAGGCGTCCGTTCCCAAGAGGCTGCATGCGTATGTCGATAAGGAACAGCTTGGCAGACTCTTTGAGGATGCTCACCCCGGCCTCTTTGTCGGCAACTGTTATGTGCAGTATCCAGCGAGAGAACCGTCCATCATTTACGACGGCACAAATCTCGGCGCACTTGATGACTCCGGCTGGAGC
>JAAYZL010000429.1 GCA_012514855.1 Clostridiales bacterium | reverse complement strand
TGCTCCATGCCGAACAGCGGAGTGTACAGCCTGCACTTGCACAGGAACAGGTAGTACGTGTTGAGCCCGGTCCCGGAGAGCGTCTCGAAGTTTCCCTGCCCCTTCGCAATCACGACGTCCGCGCCGCAGACGGCCTCGAGCGCCTCGTCGCTCAGGAACTCCAATTGCGTGCCGCAGATGTTCGAGCCGTTTCCGACGACGCGCGCGATTTCACCGATGCCGACGGAGCGCGCGTCGTCCCTGGTCGCGTCGTTGAGGACCGGCAGCCCGCGCGCGAGCGCAGCGATCTCGATCTGCGGGTATGTCGCATGGATGACCTCCATCAGCAACCTGTCCAGCACGATCTCGCCGCAGTTGTCGAGGCAGTACGTCAGCCGCTTCGCGCGCGCGAGGTCGTCGCGCAGGCGCCGGAGCTCGGCCGGGTTCAGCGCGTCCTCGTCCGGCGTCAGGATCGTCTCCATGAGCTTATCGTCGTCGACCTCCCTGAGTATGCCGAAGTCTATGTAGTTCCCGGCCATCGCCATCCACACCGCGAGCTTCAAAGGGTCGTCCGCCCGGAACGCGCGCTCGCGCAGCTCCGGCAGGTGGCCGAGCAGCAGCTCGTTGTACGCGCGCTTGAGCCGCTCGAAGCGGTTTTCCTCGGGGAACATCCTGAGATAGACCTCCTGCAGCCTCGCGGTCGGAACCGGCGGCGGCAGTTCGGGGTCGCTCTCCGAGAGCACGCGCAGCGCCTCGCGCATGAACGCCTCTTTTCTGCCGCCGTCCGGGCAGTCCCTGACGAGCGCCCAGTGGTGGTCGATGATGCAGTGGATGCAGTCTCCGGTCAGTCGCATGAAAAATCCCCCCCAAATTCCTATTATACCATCGAATGGGCAAAAAGAAAAGGGCGACCGCAAGGACGCCACAGACCACCGACGAAATCGGCGGGATGACAGCCTGTTCAAAAACCCGCAAGGCAAGGAGCCGAGCCCGCATATGAGGGAGCTTATCCGGTTAATAAGTGACCGAATAATGCGGGCGACGGCGACAACGCATTGCGGGGAATTTCAACAGGCTGAAGGGATTTGTTTACCTGTATACGCTCCAGTCCGCCCACGAGAGGGGGGCGTCGATCCGCTCCCGCATCTTTTTAAGCGCCTCTTCCGCACCCGGCGCGCCGTGGTCGTTTAAATCCTCGAGCGCCCCGAGCGCGCCGGAGGACAGCATCGACAGGTATTCCGCGTCGGCCTCCCTGAGCGTCCCGGCGAGGTAGTGCGAGGCATCGTAGTTGGCGATGACGCGGTCGACGTCCGCGACGTTGAACAGAAGCCACGCGGCCATCCAGCCGATCAGGAGCAATCGAAACACGCGCTGCGCCGGGAAGACGAGCTTCCACAGGGCGGCCGCGAGCGCGAGCGCGACGGCGAGCATGCCCAAGAACGTCAGCATCCGGAGGAACGACAGCCCGTAGGCCCAGACGTACAGCCGCATCCGCCACGCGGCGGACACGAGGATCACCGCCGTCAGCGCGACCAGCAGGAAGAGCATAACGCGCACCGGTCTGTCGTCCGGGCAGAGCGCGCGGCAGATCCCGAACACGCACAGGTTCAGCGCCGCGACGAACGCGAGCTGGAAGAAGCCCGAGCGCGCGTACTCCGCGTAGCCGCCGGTCATCGCCGCGGTCTCGGCGCCGCCGAAGAGGTTTCGAAATTGCACGTAGACGAACAGCGCGTAGACGAGGTTGAACAGGAGAAGCGGAAGCCTCACCGCCGCGGCCGGCGCGCGCAGTTTTATGTTCTCGCCGGTGCGCAGTTCCGCCCGCTCGCGGCGGAGCGCGTAGAACATCGAGAACGCGATCAGCGAAAACAGCAGCGTCAGGCCCAGGCGCATCAATGTGAACGCCGGCACGTCGCCGAGCACCGCCGTGGCGATCTCCGCGAACAGATTGGCAAACACCGGGTCGGCGCTCAGCAGCAGCACGACCGCGAGCAGCAGCACCGGCGCGGCGATCAATAGCCCCAGTATCGCGCCGCGCGCGCGCCTGTGGTTGCCGCGGAGCGCCTCGCCCGCCGCGAGAAACGGCTTGTCCATGTTGACGAACGCCCCGTGCACGGCGCGCAGCCCGCCCTCGAAAAGCGCCCCCGGCCCGTCGAACGCGCGCACGCAGTGCCCGGCGAGGCCAAAGAGCGCGGTCGGCAGCGTCGCGATCAGCAGCATCAGGTTGAGCCAGCGAAGCGCCGGGTTCGCGTAGACGAAATATGCAACGGCCAGCAGCGCGTCGAACGCGAGCATCGCGATCGCGAGCGCGTCCTTCTTCGCGCGCCTCCCGAGGTACAGAAGCGCCGCGCCCTCCAGGGCGAGCACCAGGAGCGCCATCCCGAGCCCCGGCAGATAGCCGTTCGCGATCCTCTCGGCGTCGAACCCCCAGCAGCACACCGCGAACAGCGCCGCGAGCGCCGCAAACAGCAGCCATTCCCGCCGCCTGAAATTGACCGGCGCGCGCTCCGGCTCCATCCATTCCTCGACCCCCGCGCGGTT
>JAAYZL010000428.1 GCA_012514855.1 Clostridiales bacterium | reverse complement strand
GCGCGGCATGTCCGCGCTTCCTTGCAGGATTTCCGGCCGTGGCGCGCAACGCCACAGGAAATCCTGAATTCCGGGAAATGCAATCCTGCATTTCCCGGATAGCGTGGCGACTTTGTCGACACGCTGAGGCAATACCGCACGATTTGTGCGGTATTGCCCTGATGCGTGCCCTGCTCGACGATCTTCCGGGCGTTCATCACGAGGATCATTGCCCCGCGCCCCTCGCAAGGAACCCCGCCCCGTAGAGCATCAGATTCTCCGCGGTCGAGGCGATCTCCTCGGCGCTCGCGGTCATGCCCTCGCGGAACCACTTGCGCAGAAGGCCGATACAGCCCTCGCTGACGAACGCGTAGAAGTACTCGATCTGCCTGGGCGTCGCGTAGTTGAAGTACTTCGTGTACGCCTGCACGCACTTTTCGCGCCCGAGGTTCAGGATCTTGACCGCGAACGCCTTGTCGCCGAAGTCGCCGAGCGTCACGGTGCACAGGTCGGCGTTGTCCTTGAGAATCTGGAAGAGCTCCGTCGAGAGCTTGAGCGACGTAAGCCCCTTTCCGTCCGGCGGCAGCAATCGCTCGAGCGCCTCGTCGATCTCGCGCAGGAAGTCGTCCTCCATCTGCCTAAGCAGGTCGTGGACGCTCTCGTAGTGCGCGTAAAACGTGCCGCGGTTCACGCCCGCCGCCTCGCACAGCTCCTTGATCGAGATGCTCTGCACCGGCTTTGTCCGGAGCAGCCCCGTGAACGCCCTGCGGATCAGCATTCTCGTGACGCGGGTTCGATGGTCCATCATGGCCTCTCCTTTCCGAAACACGCTCTTTTTTGTGGCGAAGGCCGTGTAAACGACAGTTTGTGTCGCTTGTGTCCGAAAACCGCACAGCCGGATCGAATCTGGCGATTGCATTCCCCACCGCTTCCCACTATACTACATTTGGGGACGAAAATCAACACCATGTTTATTTATATCCGGGGGTGTCCAGTATATGTTGCCATTGTATATCGTAACCGGCGCGGCCGGGCACTTGGGCGGGACGATCGTGCGCATGCTGTCGCTCACGGGCGCGGAGGTTCGCGCGCTGATCCTGCCCACGGAAACGGGGATCGAGGCGCGCGGCGTTCGCTCCATTCGCGGCGACGTGCGCGAAATCGACAGCCTGCGCCCGCTGTTTGAGGGCGCGGACGGACGGGACATCATCGTCTTTCACGCCGCGGGCATCGTCGACATTTCCGGCGAACTGACGGAAATCATGCGCGCCGTCAACGTCGGCGGCACGAGGAACATGCTCAAGCTCTGCAAGGAATATGGAATCCGGCGGCTCGTGTACGTGAGCTCGGTGCACGCGATTCCCGAGGGCGGACAGCTCACGGTCGTGCGCGAGGTGCAGCGCTTTTCGCCGGACTGGGTGACCGGCGGCTACGCGAAGACGAAGGCCGAGGCGTCGCAGGCGGTGCTCGACGCGGCCGCGGACGGGCTCGACGCGGTCGTCGTGCACCCGTCGGGCATACTCGGGCCCTACGACGCCGCGGGCAACCACATGGTACAGATGATCGGCGACTACATCGAGGGCAGGCTCCCGGCGTGCGTGCACGGCGGCTACGACTTCGTCGACGTGCGCGACGTGGCGCTGGGCACAATCCGCGCGGCGGAGCGCGGGCGCAGCGGCGAGTGCTACATCCTGTCGAACCGGCACTACGAGGTCCGCGATCTTCTGAAGATCGCCCGCGCGGTCGGCGGCGGGCGCAGGCTCCCGACGCTGCCGACGTGGATGGCGCGCGCCTTCGTGCCCGTGATCGGCTGGTTCTCCCGGCGCATGAAGCGGAGGCCGCTGTACACCGAATACTCGCTCTCGACGCTCTTGAGCAACGACCGCTTCGTCCACGACAAGGCGACCGCGGAGCTGAACTACCGCCCGCGCGATCTGTACCGGACGGTGAAGGACACGGTCAATTGGCTGAGGCGTCGAAGGGCGATCGAATAAACAATTCGCCCCGGAGTTTTCGCGGACTCCGGGGCGATTTCTGTCAGTTGGTATCCGCCGTGAGCGGGCCTGCGAGCTCTTTCATAAAGAACAGCTTTCCGGGCAGCGTCGGGATGAAGCTCGAGGTGACGGCCTTGTCCGGGCCGTAGCGCAGCGTCATCCAGATCGTCAGCCCCTGCCACTGCATGCCGCGCGAGAACACGCCGTCCGCGCCGCCGATGCAGTAGTCCGACTGGAAGATGATGCCGGGGCCGATGGTGTTCGCGTAGCAGGGGATCAGCGACCAGTTCGAGCGGAAGCTGGTCAGCGCGTTCTGCTCGATCGTGAACGGGTGCAGCCGCGCACCGATGCGGCAGTTCTGCTTCTTCCATTCCTCGACGGTCTCGAACTCGTCGGCGAAGTGCGGCTCCCAGAACGCGATGTGGCACGCGCGGCCGATGCCGTAGACCATGATCTGCTCCGCGCCGCGCGATTTCAGCGCCGCGATCTTCTCCGCGTACTTCGGCAGGTTTTCCTTCGTGGCGAAGTTCCGCTGCGCCTCGGGCACGGTGAGCTTGCCGAGCGGCCCGTAGAACGCCTTGGTCATCGCATTTTGGAACGCGGCGGGGTCGGTCGGGGGCAAGGTGTTCCCCTCGGCGTCCGACCACTCGTCCATGTTGAAGCCGTGCACGTGCTGGCAGTCGATGTCCCACTCCTTCAGGAAAAACACCGCCCACTTGTACATGCCCATCGGGCCGACCGGCAGGATCAGGATCAGCTCGCGCCCCTCGCTCTTCGCGCGGGCGATGCGCAGAGCGATCTCGTGGCCCATGTAGACCTCGAAGTCCTCGAGCACCTCGCAGACGATCGGCTGAAAATCCCTGTGCCAGAACCCCTGGCGCTCGGTGATCGATTCGGGCGGATTCGCCGCGCAGTCCCGGATGCGCACGATGTCCCAGCCCTTGGGGAAGACCTCGCTGAAATAGGAACCCTTGAACGTGCTCACCATATCCATGAGCATACCCTCCTCGTCAATAAGTGCGGCCATCGCACGAATTATCTTTATTATCCCATGAATTTTCCGGCTTGTCAATCATTTCCGGCAAAGAGCGCATTTATTTTTCCAGTCGCTGAAAATATTCCCGCGGCGCTCTTTCCAACGCGCGCCGGATGTTGTATAATGTAAGCACAAACGCCAATGGAGGGAAGCGCATGAACATTCTTGCCGTCGGATGCCATCCGGACGATCTGGAGATCGGCTGCTTCGGGACGCTCGCGAAGTATGTCAAACAGGGGCACAGCGTGGCGGTGTGCCACGTGGCCAGCGGAAACCTCGGGCATGTGGAGATCATGCCGGACGAACTTCGAAAGATCCGCTTTCGGGAGGCGGAGGCGGCCGCAGACGTCATCGGGGCCAGGCACTATTCCATCGGAATCGACGACCTGTTCGTCACCGCGGAGAACGACGACCTCGTCTCCCGGCTGGCGGCGGTCGTGCGCGAGGTGCGGCCCGACCTCGTGATCACGCACTTCGAAAAGGACTACATGAACGACCACATACAGACCTATTTCGCGACGTTCCGCGCGACGTTCGGGGCGAGCTGCCCACACTACGACCTCACGGCGACGACGCCTTCGGCGCCGGTCTGCCCGGTGTTCCACATGGACACGCTCGCGGGCGTCGGGTTTTTGCCGACCGAGTACGTCGACATCACGGACGAGATGGAGCTGAAGCTCGAGGCGCTCGCCTGCCACAGATCGCAGATCGAGTGGATGCGCGAGCACGACGGCATCGACTTCCTCGACTTCGTGCGCACGTGCTCGAAGGTGCGCGGCTACCAGTGCGGCGCGAAGTACGCCGAGGGGTTCCGCCTGAGCGAAAACTACCTGCGCATCGTCCCGAGAAGGATGCTGCCCTGAGATGCGCTACCTCAGGCAGAATGCGGGCGACCGGCCGGCCAGCCAGCAGACGATCAAGGAAGAGAACATCAAGCGGCTGTTCAACCTCATCAACCGCGAGGGCGTGCTCTCGAGGGCGTCTTTGGTTCGCCGCACGCACCTGAGCCCGACGACCGTGTCGGCGCTGGTGGACGAGCTGGTGCGGGAGGGGTTCGTGCTCGAGACCGGCGCGGCGAAGACGACCAAGAGCGGGCGCAGGCCCATCAACCTGCGCGTGAACGCCGGCGGACGCCAGATCGCGGTGCTGTCGCTGAACCGCTGGGGCGTGCGCTACACGCTGTTCGACCTCGCGTATCAGGTGCTCGAGACGGCATTCGTCGCGCACGAGTCCGACCGCTACGGCGGGTTCGCGGAGGGGGCGCAAGCCGACCCGGACGCGAGCGGCGACTACGCCGGATTGATCCTCGACACGCTCACGCGGCGCGCGAAGTTGTTCGACGCGGCGCGCGCGGTCGGGGTTCTCCTGAGCTTTCCGGGCATCTACGTCGAAAGCGAGGCGGCGCTCTCGCTGTCGGCGATGCGCGTCGTCATCCGCGCGGACGCGCTGCTCAAAGTCGAGAACGAGCTCGGCGCCGCGCTGTTCATCGGGAACTCGTCGGCGAGCATGGCCTACGCCGAGAAAAAGCACCTCGACCGGTCCGGCGCCGAAGCGCTGAACCTGATCTACGTCAACGTCGCGTCGGGCGGCGTCGGCGCGGGCATCGTCGTGAACGGCGACATCTTCACGGGCGCCTCGAACACCGCGGGCGAGATCGGCCACGTGTCGATCGACTACCGCGGGAAGCCGTGCGCCTGCGGGAGCCGCGGCTGCCTCGAGAGATACGTCAGCGACGACGCGATCCTTCGCCGCGTGCGCGGCGCCGCGGCGGAAAAGCAGTGCGCGAAGCTGCTCGACATGGCGCGCGACCGCTCGGACAACGTGACGCTTGCAATGGCGGGCGAGCTCTACGAAAGCGGCGAGCCGGCGATCCGCGAGGTGCTCGACGGCGTCGCGGAGGAGCTGCTCTGCGGCATCTACAGCATGGTTTCCGTCACCGGCATCAAGCGAATCGTGCTCGGCGGCGGCATCGAGCGGCTCGGCGGCGCGTTCCTCGAAAAGATGACGGCGCTTGCGCGGGGCGGCGGGCTGCTGATGCGCGGCGCGGTCATCTCCTACGCGGGCTCGGGCTTCCGCGGCGACAGCCTCGGGATCGCCGAGTATTTTGTCGACAAGGCGATGCGCATTTTGCCGAGGCACGCGCGCGGGGGGGAGTAGCGGTTATCAGGCCGGGCGCCCCTGCTTCCCGGCGCTTCGGCGGGCGAGCGGAGTTTGTCGATGGCCTGTGCCGGGCAATTGCCCGGCTTTTTGATTTAACAAAACCTTTTCCCTCCAAGGGCTTGCAATCGGCGCTTCGATGTGCTATGATACCACCATACCACGTTACCACGCTAAAGCGCGGCGCGATCTGAAATTTGAAGGGAGCATAAAACAATGAAAAAGATTCTGGCGATGGTTCTGGCGGTCCTGATGGTTCTGGCGATGGGTTCCGCGATCG
>JAAYZL010000427.1 GCA_012514855.1 Clostridiales bacterium | reverse complement strand
GGAGAGCTCGCCGACCTTCTTTTCGGCGTCCGGCGTCGCGATGTCCAGCATCTTTATGTAGCGATCCGCGAGCTCCTGCTGCTCCTGCCGGGGGATGGGCTTGAGCATGCCCTTTCTCGACTGCAGCGCGAGCATGATGTTCTCGCGGACGGTCAGGTCGCCGATGATGCCGTCGCGCTTCCTGTCCTCGGGGCAGAAGGCCATCTTCTTCCCGATCGCGTCGGACGGCGACTTGACGGAGGTCACCTGCCCCCTGAGCGTCATGTGGCCGTGCGTGGGCTTGACGACGCCGAAGAGCAGCTCCGCCGTCTCCGTGCGGCCGGAGCCGAGCAGACCCGCGAAGCCGATCATCTCGCCCTTTTTGACCGACAGCGAGATCTCGTCGATGGCGCCCGGCGCGCCGAGCTTCTCGGCCGAGAGCATCACGTCCGCGCCCTCCGCGACCGTCGGCGGCTTCAGGTCGAAGATCTTGATCATGTCCTTGCCGATCATCGCGGTCACGAGCTCGAGCTTCGTGATCTCGGAGGCGGCGTACTCGCCGACGAGGTTGCCGTTTCGAAGCACGGTGATCCGGTCGGAGATTTCGAACACCTGATCCAGGAAGTGCGTGATGAAGATGATGCCCATGCCGGCCTTCTTGAGCTCCCGGACGACGCTGAACAGCAGCTCGACCTCGTTTTCGTCGAGCGACGAGGTCGGCTCGTCGAGGATCAAAATGTCCGCTTTGATGTCCACCGCGCGCGCGATCGACACGATCTGCTGGATCGCGGTCGAGTAGTGCGAGAGCGGGCGCGTGACGTCGATAGTAACGTCAAACCGCTCCAGAATCTCGCTGGCGCGGCGGTTGATCTCCTTCCAAAAGACCCTCCCGGAGCGCATCGGCTGGCGGCCGATGAAGATGTTCTCCGCGACCGAGAGGTTCGGGCAGAGGTTGATCTCCTGGAACACCGTCGAGATGCCCAGCGAGATCGCCTCCTGGGGCGACGACGGGTTGATCTCCCTGCCCTTGTACGCGATGGTTCCGGCGTCCTTGTGGTTGACGCCGGTCAGGCACTTGATGAGGGTGGATTTGCCCGCCCCGTTTTCGCCCAAGAGCGCGTGAACCTCTCCCCTTGCCAGCGAGAAATTCACCTTGTTGAGCGCCTTCACGCCCGGGAACGCGATCTCGATTCCCTGCATCGAAAGAATAATATCCCGCACGGTTTGACCATCCCCCATCTGTCGAGATAGGGGCTGTCGAAACGACAGCCCCTTCTGCGCGGCGGAATTCGAAACCTCCGACTCGCCGCGCGGAGCCCTTCCGCGGCAGTCCGAAAATCAGTAGAGGCGCTCGTCGACGTGGTCGGCGGCCTTCAGGGTGACGTTGCCGGCGTCGTCGTAGGCGATGCCGCCGTCCATGTCGTAGACGTACTCGACCGGGTGCACGGTCTTCTCGAAGGTCTCGCCGTTTTCGAGGCCCGTGATGACCTCGACCACGCGGCTGCCCATCAGCGGCGTGCACTCCACGGTGCAGTTCATGTCGCCGGCGACGATCGCCTGGAACGCGGCCTTGACGGCGTCGCAGCCCACGATGATGATGTCCTTGCCCGGCACGAGGCCGGCGGCCTTGATCGCCTCGATGGCGCCCAGCCCCATGTCGTCGTTCTCCGCCCAGAGGACGTCGATGTTCTCGGCGCCGACGGCCTTCAGCGCGGCCTCCATGACGGCCTGGCCTTCGGCGCGGGTGAAGTTGCCGGTCTGGTCGAAGATGATCTTCATGTTCGG
>JAAYZL010000426.1 GCA_012514855.1 Clostridiales bacterium | reverse complement strand
CCCCTCTTTTAAAGGAAGTGCGATTGCCCCGACACTCCGGGGCAATCGCGATACCGGCGCCACTATTTACCCAACGGAGGCGACAATATGACTGCAAGCAGCTTCGTACAAAACCTGATCAATGCCATCGCGCTGGGGAGCACATACGCCCTCTTCGCCATCGGCTACACGCAGGTATACAGCATTGTCAGGCTGATCAACATGGCGCACGCGAACATCTTCGCGGCAGGGATCGTCATCGCCTTTGGGCTCTTGAAGCTGTTTGGCGCGAACGCGTGGTTCGCCGCGTATGCTCTGGCAATTCTTCTGACCGCCATGATCGGCGTGACCGTCGAGAGAATCGCCTACAAGCCGATGCGGGACGCGCCCCGCGTATCGATCATCATTTCCGCGATCGCGATGTCCTACATCCTGGAAAACCTGACGATCATCTTCTTCGGAGGCCAGTACAAGGGCTTTCTCAGGCCGGCCTTCTTCGACAGGGCCATCGTCGTCGGCGGTGTCTCCATTCAAGTGGTGAACATCTTCATCGTGGCGCTGACGATGATTCTGCTCGTGGCGGTCAACCTGACGCTTCGGCACACGCGCGTCGGTCGGGCGATGCGGAGCATCTCCGATGACGTCGTGGCGGTCAAGCTGATGGGCTGCAATGTCAATTCGATCATCTCGTTCACCTTTCTGCTGGGCTCCGCGCTGGCGGCGGTCGCAGGCATCCTGATCGGCATAAAGTACCCGCAGGTGAACGCCTATATAGGAAACGTATACGGCAACAAGGCCTTCGTCGCGGCGATCGTCGGCGGAATCGGAAGCGTCTCCGGCGCCGTGATCGGCGGCATATTAATCGGCGTCTTTGAGATCATGTTCGTCGCCTTTGTTCCGTCGCTGGCCGGGCTGCGCGACGTCATGGCGTTCGCGCTGCTCATCATCGTGCTGCTCATCAAGCCGACGGGATTTATGGGCAAGAAAGGAAAGGACAAGATATGAAGAGCATGCGGTCAAAGGCGAAGCTCAATTCCCTTTTGTGGGTGATCCTGGTCGCCGTGTTTGCCCTGGGGGTCGTCTTCGTCGAAAACGGCCTCGGCTACTACGCCCGGCGCATCATCCTTCTCGGCGGCATCTACCTGATCCTCTCGATGGGGCTGAACATCATCTACGGCTTCACGGGCATGTTCTCGCTCGGGCAGTACGGCTTCATGGCGATCGGAGCGTACGTGACCGCGCTGTGCTACCTGAGCCCCGCGGCGAAGGGCAAGCAGTTTTACGTCCAGGGAATCGCTGGTTGGGTGCAGAACATCCACATGGGGTTTCTGCCGGCGCTGCTCGTCGGCACGGCGGTGGCGACCATCATCGGAGCGATATTGGGCTATATACTGATCTCGAAGCTCGGCGGCGATTATCTGGCGATCGCGACGCTGTGCTTCGCGGAAATCGTGCGCGTCGTCATCAATTACTTCGTGAAGATCACGAACGGCCCGACGGGACTGACCGGCCTGACCGGCGTCGTCGGCAGCTATTGGATATTCGGGTGCGTTCTGTTCACGGTGCTGCTCGCGGCAAGGCTCGCAAAGACCAGTCACGGCCGGGCGATGTTCTCGATCCGGGAAAACGAGATCGCCGCGGAATCCTGCGGCATCAACCTCGTCAAGCACAAGGTGCTGGCCTTCGCGCTGGGCTGCATGCTCTCGGGCCTCGGCGGCGCGCTGATGGCGTTCTGGTCGGGGACGATGGATCCGACGATGTTCCGCATGTCGCAGAACTTCGTCGTGATGATGATCGTCGTCATCGGCGGCCGCGGCAACATCACCGGAACCTGCGTCATGTCCTTCGCCGTCGCGGGCCTCGTGGAGTGGCTGAGCGTCGTCGAAAAGCCGATCACGATCCTCGGCTGGCGGTATCCGGGAATCTACGGCGTGAAGATGCTCGCCTTTGCCGTCCTCCTGCTGATCGCGATCATCAACTTCAAGCGCGGACTGTTCCGCAGGGAGTTTTCTCCGTCCATCTTCTACGAGAGGCCGAAGTTCCTCGAGAGGATGCTGTCGGGCAGAAAGGGAGGGAACGGGAATGCGTGAGGAGAGGAGCACGATCCTGAAGACGACGGATCTGACGATCGGCTTCGGGGGGCTACTGGCGGTCGATACGCTGAACCTGGCCGTAAAAGAGGGAGAGATCTACGGCCTGATCGGCCCGAATGGCGCGGGAAAGACGACGGTGTTCAACCTGATCATGCGCTATTACGACGCCACCTCGGGCGAAATCCTCTTCCGGGGAAAGCCGGTCAAGGGCCTCTCCGTCGACAAGATGGTCAAGGCGGGCATGGCGCGCACCTTCCAGAACATCCGGCTGTTTACGGAGCTCACGGTGCTCGACAACATACTCGCCGGCATGCATGTGAAGCTCGGAATCTCGTGGATCGAGAGCATGCTGGGGCTGAGGCACTATGGGGCCAGGATGCGGGAGATGAAGGAAAGGGCGATTCACCTGCTCGAGGATCTCGGCCTCGCCGACAAGCAGAACGAAATCGCGGGCGGCCTCGCCTACGGGGTGCAGCGGCGGCTGGAGATCGCGCGGGCGCTGGCGAGCGAGCCGTGCATGGTTCTCCTGGACGAGCCCGCCGCGGGCATGAACCGGCAGGAGATCGTCGAGCTCAACAGCTTCATCCGCAACATCCGCGACAAGTACGGCCTCACGGTGCTGATCATCGAGCATCACATGTCGCTGGTCATGAACCTCTGCGATCATCTGACCGTGCTCAACTACGGAAAGACGATCGCCACCGGAACGCCGGCGGAGATTCAGTGCAATCCGGTCGTCATTGCCTCGTATCTGGGCAAGCAAAAGGAGGCGACCCGCCATGCTTGAGGTGACCGATCTCCATATCAGCTACGGCGGGATTCACGCCGTGAAGGGGATCTCCTTCGCGGTGCCCGACAAGTCGATCGTCTCGCTCATCGGCGCGAACGGGGCGGGGAAATCCTCCACGCTGAACGCGATGGTGGGGCTCATCAAGGCGACCGGGAGCATGAAGTGGGACGGCAACGAGATGCTCGGCCAGCCGACCTACGAGATCATCAAAAAGGGGATCGTGCTCTCCCCGGAGGGCCGTCGGGTGTTCGGCTCTTTGACCGTGTACGACAACCTGCTCATGGGCGCCTACAACGAGCGCGCAAAGCCGCGCATCCATGCGCTGATCGACGAGGTGTACGAGCTGTTCCCGCGGCTCAAGGAGCGCAACCGGCAGCTCGCGGGCAGCCTGAGCGGCGGCGAGCAGCAGATGCTGGCCGTCGGGCGGGCGCTGATGGCGACCCCGAAGATCCTGCTGCTGGACGAGCCCTCCCTGGGCCTCGCGCCGCTCATCTGCGAGGCGATCTTCGAGACCTTGCGCAAGATCAATTCGCTCGGGACGACGATCCTCCTAGTCGAGCAGAACGCGAACAAGGCGCTAGAGCTCTCCGACTACAGCTATGTCCTGGAGACGGGCGTCGTCACAAAGCAGGGCGCGGGAAAGGATCTGCTCGAGGATCCCGCCATCAAGGCCGCGTACCTCGGCGCGTAGTTTTCATAGGAGTGAGGTTTTTATGGTTATCAGCAAGAGCTTGAAGATCATCCAGACGCACACGGCGGGGAGCCCGACGAAGCACATCGTTGCGGGGGCGCCTTCGATCAAGGGCGCTACGATGGCGGAGAAGATGGCGTACATGCACGACCACTGCGACTGGATTCGGCGGATCACGATGATGGAGCCGCGCGGGTCGAGCAACATGTCGGGGGCGCTGTACACGACGCCGTGCAACCCGGAGGCGGACATGGGGATATTGTACTTCGACGCGTGCGACTACATGACGATGTGCGGACACAGCACGATCGCGGTCGCGACAGTGCTGGTGGAGACGGGCATGGTCGAGAAGCAAATCCCGTACACGACGGTGAAGCTGGACACGCCGGCGGGGCTCGTTGTGGCGCGGGTGTGCTGCGATGAGAACCGTGTGCTCGACGTGACGTTCCGCAACGTCCCCTCCTTTCTCTACGCCGCGAAGGAGGTCGAGACCGAGGAGTTCGGAGACGTCTACGCCGAGGTCGCGTTCGGGGGCATGGCGTACGCGATCGTCTCGGCGAAGCGCGTGGGCGTCGAAATTCGCCCGGACAACGCGTCGGAGCTCTCCCGGGTCGCGCAGATCCTCTATCGCGCGATCGACCGCCAGATCGGCTTTCAACACCCGGAGCAGCCGTTCATCGACCGCATCCACAGCGTCATGCTCTTCGACGATCCGACGTCGCCGGACGCCGACAGCAAGGAGGTCGTCGTGCTGATCCCGGCGGAAGCCGGGAACGCGATCTCGATCGACCGCTCGCCCTGCGGCACGGGAACGTCCGCGCGCGTGGCGGCCGAGTACGCGACGGGGAGGCTCGGGCTTAACGAGCCATTCGTGCAGCAGAGCATCATCGAGACGCGCTTCACCGGAAAGATCGTCGAGGATAGAAGCGTCGGGCCGTACAGGGGCGGCATCCCGGAGATCACGGGCGCCGCGCACTTCACCGGCTTTTCGGATTTGGTGCTGGACGCGCACGACCCCGTGCGGGACGGCTTTATCGTTGGGTAGGAGAGAGCGAACATGAGAACTGCTGACGTAGTGGTGATAGGCGGGGGAATACAGGGACTCTCGAACGCGTACGAGCTCTGCCGGCGGGGATTAAAGGTCGCGCTGGTCGAGCAGGCCGACTTTGCGAACGGCACGACGAGCCGCTCGGACGGCGACAACTTCATCTGCGACGCCGCGCCGGGGTTCACGACGGGGTTCGCGTCCGCGGCAGTGAAGCTGATGGCGGAGTTCGTCAAGGAGCTGGGGTACGACGTCGACTGGATGGAAAAGGGCATGGTGATGCTCGCGGAGACGGAGGAGGAGCTCTCCGTCGCCAAGCAGATCTACGCGGAGAAGATCGCGGCGGGCGTGGGCGTCCGGCTGATGGACAGCAAGGACGTCCACGAGGACGAGCCGAACACGGCGCCGGACGTCGCGGGCGCGCTGGAATTCACGGCGGGCGGGTCGTTAAGCCCCATGCTGCTCGCGTTCGGGATGGCGGAGCGCATCAAGGCGATGGGCGGCGAGCTCCTGCGGTTTACGAAGGTGACCGGGTTCGGGTTCGACGAGAAGGGCGCGGTCAACAGGGTCGTGACCGACCGCGGCGACATACTGACCGAGCGCGTCGTGCTCGCGGCGGGCATCTGGTCTACCGGGATCGCCGTGCTCGCGAGGCTATCGATCCCCGTGACGACGATGAAGGGCGATTTGCTCGTCGTGGAGCCGGGGCAGCGGATCACCAGGCGCAAGACGATGGAGATCGGCTACGCGCTCGTGCGCAACGAAAACGACACGGTCGAGCGCACGGTCACGCCGTTCATGCGCCAACACGGCGTCGGGCTCTTGATCGAGCCGACCGGGAGCCACAACGCGCTCGTCGGGTTCAGCAAGTATCCGGCGGACTCGGCGGTCAGCAGCAACCTCGTGACGCGGGCGATCGCGAAGCGCGCGATCCGGTTTTTCCCGATCATGTGCGGCATGAACGTCATCCGCTGCTACGCGGGGCTCCGGCCGTGGACGCCGGATCACGAGGCGATCGTGTCCAAGACGCGCATCCCCGGGTTCTACCTGTGCACGGGCCACTGCGGAAACGGCATCACAAACGGGCCGCTGAGCGCGAAGTGCCTCGCGCAATTGATGTTCGACGAGCCGGCGGATTTCGACATGGCGAAATTGAGCGTCGAGCGGTTTTCAACACAAAAATAAGCGACGGGAGGATTCAACGATGTCTTACTACAACCTGCAGGAAACGGAAAAGAGGCTTGGAAAGGTGCGCGATCTGCTGAAAGCGAAGCAGATGGACGCGGCGCTGATCTACTACGACGAGGTGAACATCGCGGACGGCTGGTATCTGACGGGCTGGTGCCCGCAGTTTGAAAAGGGCGCGGTGCTGGTGCCGTTAAAGGGCGAGCCGATGCTCTTGGGCGGGCCGGAGAGCGAGCCGTTCGCGAAGATGAGCAGCGCGATCACGGAAACCCGGTGCTTCTCGGCGTTCATGGTTCCGGAGGAAGAGTACCCGAACGCCACGATCAGCACGTTTGAGACGCTGGCGGCGGAGATGGCCGCGCGGGACATCCACTTCAAGCGCGTGGGCATCGTCGGGACGAGCTATTTCCCGTATTCGCTGTACACGCAGTTCATCGCGGGGTTCAAGGGCGCGGAGCTGATCGACATCACGGACGACTACGACCGGTTCCGGTATGTCAAGAGCGCGTGGGAGATCGAGAACATCCGCAAGGCGTTTTCCTTTACGTACGACTCGTTCCTCGCGATGCAGAAGATGGTGAAGCCGGGCGCGACCGAGATCGAGGTCGCGGCGGAGGGCGAGTATGTGTCGCGCCGCCGCAACGCGAACAACTTCGCGTTTCAGTGCATGGTCGGAAGCGGCCGGCAGACGAACGCCGTTGTGCCCACCGCGACGAACAAGGTCATGGAGGCGGGCGAGATGGTGATGCTGGGCATCGCGCCGCGCTTCAACGGCTACGCGGGCGTCATGGGCGAGACGCTGCCGGTCAGCGGGCAGTTCACCGTTGCGCAGAAGGACATCCTGAACGTCGTGCGCGAGACGTACCGCGCGACCAGGGATATGTTAAAGCCCGGCCTCTGCGGGAAGCAGATCGACGTCGTCGGCGCGAAGATCTTCGAGAAGCACGGATTGACGCCCTACATCGTCTGCCCGTTTTTGCACACGATCGGGCTCATGGAGGCGGAGCGGCCGTTCTTCGGCCCGAACGGCGAGGACGAGTTGGAGCCCGGCATGACGGTGTCGATCGACATCAGCTTCTTCGGGCACCCGGTACACCACGGCGCCCGGATCGAGACCGGCTTCGTGATTACCGACAAGGGCTACGAGCCGCTGTCGCCCGAGATGGACGCGCGTTTGAGCGCGGAGCTGTAATTCCCCGGGAAGGTGAAGAGCATGTATATTGAAAACCACCCCATCTTGGGGCGGAGCGAACCCTCCGAAACGGTGAACATCACGGTCGACGGCGTGCCGATGCAAGTGCGCGCGGGGCAGATGATCGCGGCGGCGCTGCTCGCGGAAGGCATCGCGATCAACCGCTACACGCTGAAAAAGCACGAGCCGCGCGGCGTGTTCTGCGGGATCGGCCAGTGCACGGACTGCGTGATGGTCGTCAACGGTCAGCCGAACACGCGCACCTGCGTGACGAAGGTCGAAGAGGGCATGGTCATCGAAACCCAGAACAAGGATTTAAGAGAGTGATCGTATGACGGAAAAGCGCGAGGTAGTGATCGTCGGGGCGGGACCGGCGGGGCTGGCGGCCTCGATCGAGGCGGCCGGGCTGGGCGCGGAGGTGCTGCTGATCGACGAGAACGAGCAGCCGGGCGGGCAGCTCTTTAAGCAGATCCACAAGTTCTTCGGATCGCGCGCGCACAGCGCGGGAATCCGCGGCATCGACATCGGGAAGCAGCTTCTAAAGGAATCGGAGGAAGCGGGCGTCGAGGCGTGGCTCGGGAGCACGGTGCTCGGGCTGTATGAGGGCAATTGCCTGTCGGTCGTTCGTAACACTTCGGACGGGAAGAAGATCGTAACCGTGCAGGCCGACAAAATCCTGATCGCGACGGGCAGCCAGGAAAACGCGATCAACTTCGACGGCTGGACGCTGCCGGGCGTCATGGGCGCGGGCTGCGCGCAGACGATGATTAACGTAAACCGCGTGCTGCCGGGGAAGCGCGTGCTGATGGTCGGCTCGGGAAACGTCGGGCTGATCGTGTCCTACCAGCTCATGCAGGCGGGCGCGGACGTCGCGGCGATCGTCGAGGCGGCGGACAAGATCGGCGGCTACGGCGTGCACGCGGCGAAGGTGCGCCGCGCGGGGGTGCCGTTCTACCTGAAGCACACAATCGTGCGCGCGGAGGCCGGAGAAAACGGCACCATTTCAAGCGCGACGATCGGGGAATTGGACGAGCGCTGGAGCATCATGCCCGGCACCGAGAAGCGGTTCGACGTAGACATGGTGTGCATCGCGGCGGGGCTGCGGCCTCTTGCAAAGCTCCTGCAGATGTACGGCGCCCAGTTCGACTTCGTGCCCGAGCTCGGCGGCTGGATGCCGCTGCACGACGACGACATGGAGACCTCGCTCAAGGGCGTGTACGTCGCGGGCGACACGGCCGGCGCGGAGGAGGCGAACACCGCGCTCGACGAGGGCAGGCTCGCCGGCATCGCGATCGCGCAGTCGCTCGGAAAGATCGGCGATGCGTCCGCGGAGGCAAAGAAGGAAGAGATCCGCGCGCGGCTGGAATCGCTGCGGCTCGGGCCGTTCGGGGAAAAGCGGCTCTCGGCGAAAAAGCGGATTGTGGACAAGGGGGCGGAATTTCAGCATGGGAATTCTTAAGGAAGGCTGCCTCACGTGGGAGGAGATCAGGGAGGCCGTGCGGGTTCCGTCGGACGAGCGGTTTGCGAAGGGCCCGGTCGCCGTCGTCGAGTGCGTGCAGCCGATCCCGTGCAACCCCTGCGAAGGGGCGTGCAGGCTCGGCGCGATAAAAGTCGGCGAGCCGATCACGAACCTGCCGGAGCTTGCGGACGAAATCTGTTCCGGCTGCGGGCTGTGCATCGCACAGTGCTCGGGGCTTGCGATCTTCGTCGTCAACAAGGCGTACAGCGAGACGGAGGCGACGGTGAGCTTCCCGCACGAATACACCCCGCTCCCCGCGGTCGGCCAAGTGGTCACGGCGGTGAACCGGAAGGGCGAACCCGTGTGCGAGGGAACGGTGATACGCGTCGTGAACCCGGAGCGGAACGACCACACGCCGGTCGTGACCGTCGCGATCCCGAAAGCGCTTGCCGACGAGGTGCGCGGCATGGTAAGATTGGGAAACGAAGAGTTTTCGCACGCGTGCTGCTCCGATTACGAGTTGGACGATTCGGACGGCGACGACTTGATCGTGTGCCGCTGCGAGGAGATCACGGCGGGGGACATCCGCCGGGCGATCCGCGAGGGTGCGGACTCGATCACGGGGGTCAAGCGCCGCACGCGCGCGGGCATGGGGCTGTGCCAGGGAAGAACCTGCTCGAAGATCGTCCAGAGGATGCTCTCGCAGGCGACGCAGAAGAAGGCCGCGGAGATCTCCGAGGACACGGCCCGGCCGCCGCTGCGCCCGGTGACGTTCGGGGTGCTCTCCGGGGACGACGAAGTTTGATAATGTGAATGACATTGGAGGAAATACGATGAATACGATGAATAATATAGTCGAGAAGCTGAAGTGCGTGACCCCGGCGATCCTGACCCCGCTCAACAAGGACGAGACGATCGACGAAATGGGGCTTCGCCGCGTCGTGCGCAACGTCGTGGACGCGGGCATGAAGACGATCTTCGCGCTGGGCTACACGGGCGAGGTGCGCGCGTTTGCGAAGGAGGAGCGCCGGCGCGTAATCGAAATCGTGCGCGACGAGGCGGGGGCCGACATCCTGATCGTGGCGGGCGCGCTGGGCGACAGCACGCTTCTGATCGAGGAGCACTGCGAGGCCGCGTACGAGGCCGGCGCGGACATGGTGCTCATCACGCCGACCGACTTCTTCTTCCTGAACGATACGGAGCTCGAGGAGCTGTTCGTGCGGCTGAACGACACGGTCAAGCTGCCGATCATGATCTACAACTGCCCGGAGAACCACCACTACGTGACGCCGGACATGCTCTCGCGGCTTTCGAAGCTCGAGAAGATTCAGGCGCTCAAGCAGTCGACGACGACGGACAAGATTCAGAGCATCCTCCTGAAGGTCGACCCCAAGGAGAACTTCATCATGGTGTCCGGCGACGAGTTCGAGTTCTTCCCGGCCATGTGCCTGGGCGTCGAGGGGTTCATCATGGGCGGCCCGGGGAACATCACGCCCGGGATGTGCGTCTCGATGCTCGAGAGCTACAAGAAGGGCGACTTCGAGGCCGCGCGTGCGGAGTACATGCGATTCGTGGCGTTCTATGAGGAGCTCTACAACTCGCTCCCGTACAACGTGATCGCCGTGATCAAGGCCGCGATGGAGGTCTTAGGCGTCTGCGACCG
Source organism: Clostridiales bacterium (assembly GCA_012514855.1). The sequence continues at coordinate 2,672 of JAAYZL010000426.1, read as the reverse complement.
CCAGATGCGGCACCCGGTGCGCTCGGTTTCAGATCAGGACATGGAAAAGATCCGCGAAATGATGATCCGCCACGGCATCCTCAAGTAAAGAAGATTAAGATGGTGAAGTATGGCTAGCAATTTGAAGGACATCGCCGACCAACTGGGCATTTCCGTCTCAACGGTCTCGCGCGTGGTGAACGGCAAGTACCATGTGTCCCAGAAGATGCGCGGGAAGGTTCTGTCGGCGCTGGAAAAGCACGACTACGTGCCCAACCAGATCGCGCGCTCTTTGAAGGCGCAGAACACGAAGACCGTGGGCATCATCGTCCCGGACATCCGCGAGTATTTTTCCAACGTCATCAAGGGCGCGGACGCGATCCTCTATGAGAGCGGATATACGATCATGCTCGCGGACACGGGCGAGAGCCGGGAGAAGGAGGAGCACTATCTGCGCGTGCTGTTCGAGCGGCGCATAGACGGACTCATCCTCGCGACGGTGTCCGACAAGGACGATTCCCTGAAGCCATACTTCGACCGCAAGACGCCGATCGTGTTTTTCGACAACCTGCCCGACCTGAGCGTTCCGTTCAACGCGGTCATGCTCGACAACTACTTGGCGAGCAAGATGGCGGTCGACCACCTGGCGGAAATGGGGCATCGGAAGATCGCGATCATCTGCGGCGACCTCAACGAGACGACGGCGAAGGAGCGCATGCAGGGCTATCGGCTCGCGATGATGGACAACCGCCTCGCGATCGACGAGGTGCTCATCAAGAGCGGCAGGTTCGAGGACGAGAGCGGCTACCGAAGCATGAAGGAGCTCGTCGGGAACCGCGCGGAGCACGATTTCTCGGCGGTGTACATCACGACGTACAAGATGACCTGCGGCGCTCTCCGGGCGCTGAAGGATCTGGAGATGCGGTGTCCGGAGGACGTCGCGGTGCTCGGGTTCGACTTTACCGACGAGAGCGGGCTGATTGCGCCGAAGATCACGTCGATCGTGCAGCCGATCAAGACGATCGGCGAGGAACTCGCCCACCGGCTGATCGCCGCGATGCGCCACAACGCGAAGCGGGACGACGGCGTCGACTACGGAACGGCCCGGAAGATCATACTCGCGCCGACGCTCAAGATCGGGGAGAGCAGCCGGTGCGCCGCCAACCGATAACGGAGGGGAAGCGCATGCGATACTTGCTGGGACTGGACAACGGCGGCACGACGACGAAGGCCGCGCTGTACGACCTCAAGGGGACAGAGATTGCGGTCTCCAGCGTCGCGACCGCGATGCTCGCGCCGAAGCCGGGGTTTACCGAGCGCGACATGGAGGAGATGTGGGACGCGAACTGCCGCGTGATCCGCGAGGTCATGGAGCTCGCGTCCGTCGCTCCGGAGGACATCGCGGGCGTCGCGATCTGCGGGCATGGCAAGGGGCTCTACCTCTGGGGCAAGGACGGGCGTCCCGCGCGCAACGGCATCATCTCGACCGACAACCGCGCCTGGGAGTACCCCGTCCAATGGAAGAAGGACGGCACGGAGGCGAAGGTGTTTCAGCGCTCGTGCCAGCACATACTCGCGTGTCAGCCGGTGTCGCTCTTGGCGTGGCTCCGGGACAACGAGCCGGGGGTCATGGAAAACATCCAGTGGGTGTTCGAGTGCAAGGACTACGTGCGCTTCCGGATGACCGGCGAGGCGAAGGCGGAGATCACCGACTACTCCGGCGCGAACCTCGTGAACCTCCACACCTGTTCCTATGACGACGAACTGCTCGGTCTGTTCGGGCTGTCCGCGATTCGCGGCGCGCTGCCGCCGCTGTGCAACTCCACTGAAATAGCCGGTTATGTCACCGAGGAAGCCGCGGCGCTCTGCGGGCTGCTTCCCGGAACGCCGGTCGCGGGCGGGATGTTCGACATCGACGCCTGCGCGCTCGCGGTGAACGTGCTCGACGATAACAACATCTGCATGATCGCAGGCACGTGGAGCATCAACGAGTACCCGAAGACCTCGCCCGTCACGGACGGCACGGTGCTCATGAACTCGCTGTTCTGCCGGCCGGGGTACTACCTGATCGAGGAGAGCAGCCCGACGTCCGCGGGCAACAACGCGTGGTTCATCGTAAACCTCTTGCCCGAGGTCGCGCGGGAGGCGAAGGCTCTGGGGAAGAGCGTCTACGAGGTCATGAACAAGTGGGTCGCGTCGGTTCCGGCGGAGGAATTCGTGCCGGTGTTTTTGCCGTTTCTGATGGCGAGCAACGTGCACCCGAACGCGAAGGGCTCGTTCGTCGGCCTGAGCATGAACCACACGCGCAAGCACCTCGCGCGCAGCGTCTACGAGGGCATCGCGTTCTCGCACCGCCACCACCTCGAGAAGCTGCTCGCGACGCGCGAGAGCCTGCCGGAGTGCATACGGCTCGCGGGCGGCGCGGCGCACTCGGCGGTCTGGACGCGGATGTTCGCGGACATCATGGGCATCCCGGTCGAGACGGTCGACGTCAACGAGACCGGCGCGCTGGGCTGCGCGATCGCGGCGGCTGCGGCGGTCGGCGCCTACCGGTCGCTGGAGGAGGCCGCGAAGAGCATGTGCCCGGTCGGCGAGCGGGTCTGCCCGGACATGAATATGCACGCCGTGTATTCGGAGAAATACGCGCTCTACCAAAAGACCATCGCATGCCTCGACGGGCTGTGGGCGGACAT
>JAAYZL010000059.1 GCA_012514855.1 Clostridiales bacterium | reverse complement strand
CTGTCGACGGGCACGGTCAACACCGTCGTCTACTATCAGGACAACTACGGCTACCTCGTTCCGGTCATGCTAAAGGTGCCGGCGGAGCAGGGAATCGCGAAGGCGACGCTCTCGATGATGATCAAGAGCACCGCGAACGACATGCAGGCCGCCAGGCTCGGGCTGCGCACGGTGCTCCCCGAAAACGTGTCGATCGACCTGGACATCACAAACGGCCTCGCGCGCATCGACCTCGGCAAGGAAGTGCTGTCGCTCGCGGACGCCGCGGCCGAGACCAACATGGTGACGGCGGTCGTGCAGACCCTGACCGAGTTCCCGACCGTCGAGCGCGTCGAGTTCCTGATCGGCGGGCAGGAGATGAAATCGCTCAAGCACGGAACCGACGTCTCGAAGCAGTTCACCCGCGCCGACCTGAACCCCGAGCTCGCCTCCTCGACGCTGTCGGTGGCCGACGCGAAGCCCGTGACGCTCTACTTCCCCGGCGATTCCGGCTCGGTGCTGGTTCCGGTCACGCGCATGGTGTACTCGAAACCCGACATCAACACCGCGGTCCTCGAGCTCACAAAGGGCCCGAGCGCGGCGAGCCCCCTCGAGGAAGTGCTGCCGCCGGGCTGCGGGCTGATCGACGTAGTGGTCGTGGACGGCGTCGCGAAGCTGAACTTCACGAACGAGTTTATCAAGCTCGCCGAGAACTCCGACGGCGGAAGGCTCGCGCTGCGCGCGCTGGTTCTGACCTGCACGCAGTTCGAGGGCGTCGAGAAGGTCGACATCCTGATCGACGGCGAGCCGTACGACCCCGGCCAGAACACGCTCGCGATGCCCGCGTGCGCGAACATCGCCGAGGACATCATCTACGACCACATACAGTCGCAGTCCGCGATGATCTTCAACTTCGAGTAACACGGAGGTCCTATGAACGAAAGAGCGTCGGACGAACTGAGGCCCCTGGAAATTCGGGCCGGATATACCGAAATGGCGCCGGGGAGCGCGCTGATTCAAGCGGGCAGGACGCGCGTGGTGTGCACGGCCTCCGTCGAGGAGGGCGTGCCGCCGTTTTTGCGGGGCACGGGCCGCGGCTGGCTGACGGCGGAGTACGGCATGCTCCCCGGCTCCACCCCGACCCGCAAGCCCCGCGACGGCATCAAAAGAGACGGGCGCGGCGTGGAGATCGGACGGCTGATCGGCCGGTCGCTCCGCGCCGCGTGCGATCTCTCGCGGCTCGGCGAGCGCACGATCACCATCGACTGCGACGTGCTGCAGGCCGACGGCGGAACCCGCACCGCGGCCGTCACCGGGGGCTTCGTCGCGCTCTGCCTCGCGGTCGACAGGCTGATGAGGGACGGCGCGCTCAACGACTCCCCGGTCGTCGGGCAGGTCGCGGCGGTGTCGGCCGGGCTCGTCGGCGGTCAATGCGCGCTCGACCTCGACTATTCGCAGGACAGCCGCGCCAAGGCCGACATGAACGTCGTCATGGAACTCAGGCGCGGGCGGCTCGGCTTCGTCGAGGTGCAGGGAACCGGCGAGAGGCGCGCGTACTCCCGCGAGGAGCTCGACAAATTGCTCGCGCTCGCCGAACACGGCATCGGAACGCTGATGCGCGCGCAAATTGACGCGCTCGGCGACGCCGCGCATGTGATCGGCAAGAAGCCGAAGCTCGTCATCGCGAGCAACAACTTCGGGAAGATCAAGGAGCTCCGGGCGCTGCTCCGCGACCGGTTCGACGTGCTCCCGATGCGCGAAATGGGCATCCAGTCCGACGCGGAGGAGGTCGGCGAAACGTTTGCGGAAAACGCGCGGATCAAGGCCGACGCGCTGATGCAATTGACCGGCTGCGCGGCGCTCGCGGACGACTCCGGGCTGATCGTCGACGCGCTGAACGGCCGCCCGGGCGTTCACTCCGCGCGCTACGCGGGCGTGCACGGCGACGACGAGGCGAACAACCGGCTGCTGTTGAAGGACCTCGAATCCGTCCCCGAGCCGCGGACGGCGCGCTTCGCCTCGGCCATCGCGCTCGTCCGTCCGGGCCGCGCGCCGATCGCCGCGTTCGGCACGTGCGAGGGCGAAATCCTGCATGCCCCGCGCGGCGACGGCGGCTTCGGCTACGACCCGCTGTTTTACTCCCCGGAGCTTCGCGCGACGTTCGCCGAGGCCGACGCGGACGCGAAGAACCGCGTGTCCCACCGCGCGCGCGCCATTGAGCGGTTGCTGAAACTGCTGGAGGCCGAAGATGGCTGAAATTCTCGTGATGGCCGACAGCCACCGCCAGGACGCGCGCATCCGCCGCGCGGCGGAGCTGTTTTTGGCGGGAGGCTTCGCGATGGCGATTCACCTGGGCGACTTCGCGTCCGACGCCAGGCGGTTCAAGGAACTGACCGGCTTTGCCCCGATCTCGGTCGCGGGCAACTGCGACGCGCTCTCCCCCGCCGCGCCGCCGCGCGAGCTTACCACGGCGCTGTTCGGCGCGAGCTTCCTCCTCTGCCACGGCGACCGCTACGGCGTCAAGTCGACGCTCTCCCGGCTCTCCTGCCGCGCGGAGGAGCTTCGGTGCGACGTCGCGCTGTTCGGCCACACGCACCGCGCGTTTTCGGGATATGTCGGGCGCGCGCTGCTCGTAAACCCCGGCGCGCTGCAGGATGGCCGCTGCGCGGTGCTCAATGTCGAGGCCGGGCGCGTCGTTCCGAGGCTCCTCAGGCTCTGAATTCGCAAACTCTGCGGTTTTTCTTTACCAAGCATCTATTTTTCTGTGCAAACGGACGGATCGCGCTTGACAAATCCGCCCGTTATTGTATAATGTTTGCAGATGGACGCTCGCGTATACAGCGCGGCCGCTCCGATCGGATCCTCGCGGGGCGGATGCCTCGCGGGCAGACATAGGAAAGGAAGTTGACCTACATGAAAAAGCTGTTCACCCTCCTCCTTGCCATGATGTTGGCATGTTCCGCCCTCGGCGCGCTCGCGGAAGCCCCGGTTGAGATTTACTACCTCAACTTCAAGCCCGAGATTGCGACCGTCTACGAGGAAATCGCGAAGGCCTACGAGGCCGAGACCGGCGTCAAGGTCACCGTCGTGACCGCCGCGAGCGGCACCTACGAGCAGACGCTCCGCTCCGAGATCGCGAAGGCCGACGCGCCGACGATCTTCCAGATCAACGGCCCGGTGGGGCTGCAGGGTTGGAAGGACTACTGCCTCGACCTGTCCGGAAGCGCGTTCTACGAGATGCTCTCCGACAAGAGCCTCGCGGTCATGGACGGCGAGCAGGTGTTGGGCATCCCCTACGTCGTCGAGGGCTACGGCATCATCTACAACAACGCGATCATGAACAAATACTTCGCCTCCGCGAACAAGGCGACCGCGTTCCAGTCGATGGACGAGGTCAACAACTTCGCGGCGCTGAAGGCCGTCGTCGAGGACATGACCGCGCTCAAGGACGAGCTCGGCATTCAGGGCGTGTTCGCCTCCACAAGCATGGCCGCGGGCGAGCAGTGGCGCTGGCAGACGCACCTTCTGAACCTGCCGCTGTTCTACGAGTTCGCCGACATGGGCGGAGACACGGTTTTAAGCGGCCTCGCGGCGCAGGAAATCGGCTTCACCTACGGCGAGAACTACAAGAACATCTTCGACCTCTACACGAACGACTCCGTGACCGCGAAGGGCCTTTTGAGCAACAAGACCGTCAACGACTCGATGGCGGAGTTCGCGCTCGGCCAGTGCGCGATGGTGCAGAACGGCAACTGGGGCGCGGGTCAGATCCTGGGCGTCGCCGGCAACACCGTCGCGAACGAGGACATCAAGTTCATGCCCATCTACACCGGCGTCGAGGGCGAGGAGAGCCAGGGCCTTTGCATCGGCACCGAGAACTACCTGTGCATCAATTCGCAGGTGTCCGCCGAAAAGCAGCAGGCGTCCATCGACTTCCTCGTGTGGCTGTTCTCCTCGGAGGTCGGCAAGACCTACGTCAAGAACGACCTGATGTTCCTGGCGCCGTTCAACACCTTCGAGGACGACGAGAAGCCCGAGGACCCGCTTTCGAAGGAAGTGCTGCGCTGGATGGAGAAGGAGGGCGTCAACTCGGTCCAGTGGACGTTCGCGGCGTTCCCGTCCGAGGAGTTCAAGAACTACGTCGGCGACGCGCTCTTGGAGTACCTGCAGGGCTCGATGGACTGGGAGGGCGTCCATCAGGTCGTCGTCGACTCCTGGAAATCCGAAAGGGCGCTGTAACCGGGGAATTTCTAACGACGCAGAGCGCCCCTAGGGGCGCTCTGCCATAAAAGAGGGATGAATCCATGCAGAAAACGCTTCGGAGGTACTTCCCGCTGTTCGTTCTGCCAACCCTCATCGCGTTCGCCGTCGTGTTCCTGATTCCGTTTCTGATGGGTGTCTACCTGTCGTTTACCGAATTCACGACGGTGACGAACTCCCGCTGGGTGGGGCTTTCGAACTACGTCACCGCCTTCACGACGAACCGGGAGTTTTTGAATGCGCTGTGGTTTACGGTCAAGTTCACCGCTATCAGCGTGATCACGATCAACGTCCTGGGGTTTTTGATGGCGTCGCTGCTCACGAAGAGCATCCGCGGCACGAACTTGTTCCGCACGGTGTTCTTCCTGCCGAACCTGATCGGCGGCATCGTGCTGGGCTGGATCTGGCAGATGATCTTCAACGGCATACTCTACCACTACGAGATGACCTTGACCTTCAGCCCGAACTTCGGCTTCTGGGGGCTCGTGATCCTGATGAACTGGCAGATGATCGGCTATATGATGATCATCTACATCGCCGGCATTCAGGCGATTCCCGGCGAGCTCTACGACGCGGCGGACGTCGACGGCGCGGGGGCCTGGCAGAAGCTCACGCACGTGACGCTCCCGATGGTCATGCCCTCGATCACGATCTGCACGTTTCTGACGCTGACAAACTCGTTCAAGCTGTTCGACCAGAACCTCGCGCTGACGGCGGGCGCGCCGTCGAAGAAGACCGCGATGCTGGCGCTTGACATCTACAACACGTTCTACGGCCGCACCGGCTGGGAGGGCGTCGGACAGGCGAAGGCGGTCGTGTTCTTCCTGCTGGTCGCGCTGATGGCTTTTTTGCAGCTGTGGATCACGCGCAGAAGGGAGGTCGACCAATGAGCGCGCAATCGCAGTCGCTGCGCAGGCAGCGGGGCTCCGGAGCGCTGACGGTCTTGATGGCCGCCGTGTGCCTCGCGTTCCTGCTGCCGATACTGATCGTGCTGATGAACTCGTTCAAGGGGAAGTTCTTTATCAGCACGATGCCCTTCTCCTTCCCGAGCGCCGCGGACGGGACCTTCGTCGGCCTCGAAAACTACCGCGCGGGCGTCCGGCTGACCGGCTTTTTCGACGCGTTCGGCTATTCGCTGTTCATCACGGTGTGCTCGGTCGGCCTGATCGTGCTCATGACCTCGATGACCGGCTGGTTCCTCGCGCGCGTCAACACGAAGAGCATGAAGCTCATCTACCTGCTCCTGGTGTTCTCGATGGTCGTTCCGTTCCAGATGGTGATGTTCACGATGTCGAAGGTCGCGAACATACTGAAGCTCGACAACCCGGTCGGCATCGTGTTCGTGTACCTGGGCTACGGCGCGGGGCTCTCGACGTTCATGTTCACGGGATTCGTCCGGTTCGTGCCGCGCGAGATCGAGGAGGCCGCGCACATCGACGGCTGCGGCCCGGCGAGGACGTTCTTCTCGGTCGTGTTCCCGGTCCTGAAACCGACCGCGATCACCGTCGCGATCCTGAACGCGATGTGGATTTGGAACGACTACCTGCTCCCCTACCTCCTGCTCGGCTCGAAGTACAAGACGATCCCGATCGCGGTGCAATACCTCCGGGGCGGCTACGGCTCGGTCGACATGGGCGCGATGATGGCGATACTCGTGCTCGCAATCGTGCCGATCGTCATCTTCTACCTGACCTGTCAGAAGCACATCATAAAGGGAGTGATCGCCGGGGCGGTCAAGGGGTAAAAAAATCGCCCGGAGAGCGAATGGCGCTCTCCGGGCCTTTGTTTGCCTCTACACTCTGGCGTAGCTCCTCTCGCACACGCAAACCCCCTCGACCCTTGCGCCGAGCCTTTTCAGTTTCTCGTCGAACCGCTCGTAGCCGCGCAGTATGTACTCCACGCCGCCGATCTCGGTCTCGCCGTCGGCCATCAGCGCCGCGATGACCATCGCCGCGCCCGCGCGCAGGTCCGTCGCGTTCACGCGCGCGGAGACGAGCCTGTTGACGCCGGTGATGATCGCCGAGCTCTCGATCACGCGCACGTTCGCGCCCATCTTGCGCAGCTCGTCGAGAAACCGGAAGCGCGACTCGAAGATCGTCTCGGTCACGATGCTGGTGCCGTTCGCGATCGCGAGGATCGCCGACAGCGGCTGCTGCAGGTCGGTCGGGAAGCCCGGATACCCCTGCGTCTTTACGTTGACCGCGCGGAACACGCCGTTTGAGCGCACGCGAATCCAGTCGTCCTCCGCCTGCACGTTCACGCCCATCTCGAGCAATTTCGCCGACAGCGACTCCATGTGCGCCGGAATCGCGCCGGTGATCGTCACGTCGCCGCCGGTCGCGGCCGCGGCGATCATCAAGGTGCCCGTCTCAATCTGGTCGGGGATGATCGTGTAGTTCGCGCCGTGCAGGTGCCTGCCGCCGCGCACGCGGATCACGTCGGTGCCCGCGCCCTTGACCCACGCGCCCATCGACGACAGGAAGTTCGCCAGATCGACGATGTGCGGCTCCTTCGCCGCGTTGTGTATGCAGGTCGTGCCGCTCGCGGAGACCGCCGTCAGTATGCTGTTGACGGTCGCGCCGACGCTGGGCATGTCGAGGAAGATGTCCCCGCCGATCAGCTCGTCCGCGCTCGCGTCGAGTATGCCGCCGAGCGTGTCGACGGTCGCGCCGAGCGTCCGCATGGCCTTCAAAGTCTGGTCGATCGGCCTGGCGCCGATGTCGCAGCCGCCCGGCAGCGGAACCTGCGCGTGCCCGAACACCCCGAGCAGCACCGGCGCGAGGTAATACGACGCGCGCATCTTGCACGAGAGCTCGTAGGGCGGATTGTACTTGTCGACGGGACGCGGGTCGACCTTGAGCACGTTGTTTTTGAACTCGACGTCCGCGCCCAGCCAGCGCAGCATGTCGATCAACACGTGAATATCGTTGATGTCGGGGAGATTCTCGATCACAGACGGCGAATCCGCCAAAATCGACGCGGGAATCACCGCCAGCGCGGCGTTCTTGCCGCCGCTTACGACGACTTCCCCTTCAAGGCGCGCGCCGCCCTGAATCTTGAGCCTTTCGATCATATCGAAATCCGGCCGAAGCCGACTCCTTTCAATGATGGCACCCGGAACAACCGCCGCAGCTCCCGGAACAGCCGGTTCCCGCGCCCTTCGCGCCGAACGCGCAGGTTCCCGTATAGTCTCGCTCGGCCTTCTCGCCGCAGCGCTCGCATGTTACCCCGTCGCGCCGCCCGATCGCCGAAAGAACCTCGAAGCGGTGCCCGCATTTCGGACATTTCCACGCGTACAACGGCACAGATATCGCCTCCGAATCATTGCGATTTGATAAACATTTCCTGCCGCTCGTTTTATTATACATGACAAATCCGTTT
>JAAYZL010000425.1 GCA_012514855.1 Clostridiales bacterium | reverse complement strand
TCATGCCCCAGTTGGTCGGGCAGGTGGAAAGCACCTCGACCATCGAGAAGCCTTTGTTTTCCATTTGCGCGCGGACGGCTTTTTCGATCATCTTCTTGCAGTTAATGACGTTTTTGACGTTCGTCACCGTCGCACGGGCGATGAACGCCGGGCCGTCGAGCGTGGCGAGCATCTCGGAAATTTTGATCGGATTTCCGGCGATCTCCGGATCGCGTCCATACGGGGACGTCGTCGTCTTCTGCCCGACGAGCGTCGTGGGCGCCATCTGTCCGCCGGTCATCCCATAAATGGCATTGTTAACGAAGATCGTCGTGATCTTCTCGCCGCGGTTGGCGGCGTGAACGATTTCCGCGCTTCCGATGGAAGCGAGGTCACCGTCGCCCTGATAGGTAAATATGAACCTGTCGGGCAGCGCGCGCTTGAGTCCCGTCGCGACGGCGGGCGCGCGTCCGTGCGCGGCCTCGACCATATCGCAGGCAAAATAATCGTATGCGAGCACGGCGCAGCCAACCGGTGCAATGCCGATCGCGCGATCGGACAGACCCGTCTCTTCGATCACCTCGGCGAGCAGGCGGTGGATGATCCCGTGCGTGCAGCCGGGGCAGTAATGCATCGGCTTATCAGTGAGCATTTTCGTTTTTGCAAATACTTTGGCCATCAGGCTTGACCTCCTTTGAGGGCACGGATCGCGCCGAGTACTTCCTTGACCTGCGGAATCACGCCGCCGGTGCGGCCGTAAAATTCAACAGGCTTCACGCCCGCACAAAGGCGCACGTCGTCGACCATTTGTCCGCAGGACATTTCCACCGTGAGCAGCTTCTGCACGCGCGGATTCTGCGCGAGGGAACGAATGGTCTTTTCGGGGAACGGCCAGAGGGTGATCGGGCGGACCATTCCGACGGCAATGCCTTCGGCGCGCGCCAGATCGACGGCCTTGCGCGCGATGCGCGCCATCGTCCCGTACGCGACGACGACGTATTCAGCGTCGTCCGTGCAATACTGCTCGTCCATGACCTCGCGCCCGGAGATGATCTTGTACGCCTCCTGAAGGGCATTGTTGTGCTTCTCCAGCGCAGGCGGGTCAAGGAACAGCGAATTGACGACGTTGTGCGGACGCGAGCCGTCGCAGCCGGTCGTCGCCCATGTTTTTTCGGGAAGATCGGCGGGGCGGACGTACTCGGGTATATCAACGGGCTCCATGATCTGCCCGATGATCCCGTCGCCGATCAGCATGACGGGCATGCGGTAGCGGTCGGCTGTATCAAAGCATTTCATCATGAGCTCTGCCGCTTCCTGCACGGTGGAGGGCGCATAGACGACGTGGCGGTAATCGCCGTGTCCGCCGCCGCGCGTGGACTGATAGTAATCCGACTGGCTCGGCTGGATGCCGCCGAGTCCAGGACCGCCGCGCATGATGTTGACGATAACGCACGGGAGATTCGCCCCAGCGATATAGGAAATGCCCTCCTGCTTGAGGCTCACCCCCGGGGAGGAAGACGATGTCATCACGCGCACGCCGGCGGAGGCGGCACCATACACCATGTTGATCGCGGCGACTTCGCTCTCGGCCTGCAGGAAGCAGCCGCCGATCTTCGGCAGACGCTTGGCCATATATTCGGGGATCTGGTTCTGTGGGGTGATCGGGTATCCGAAGAAAAAGCGGCAGCCCGCTTGGATGGCGGCCTCGGC
>JAAYZL010000424.1 GCA_012514855.1 Clostridiales bacterium | reverse complement strand
GGTTTTGATCCGCAGCAAAGGAGCAGCTTATGCCGTTACTGGATGTAAAGGGAATCAGCATTGCGTTCGGCGGCCTGAAGGCCGTGAACAATGTCGGTTTTCATGTAAACGAAAACGAAATCGTGAGCCTGATCGGCCCGAACGGCGCCGGCAAGACGACGATTTTCAATATCCTGACGGGCGTGTATCAGATCAGCGAGGGACATGTGTTCTTCAACGGCGGGGACATCACCAACAAAACGCCGCACGAGCTCATCCGCCTGGGAGTCGCGCGCACCTTCCAGAATATCAAGCTGTGCAACCGCATGCGCGTCGTGGAAAACGTGCTGATGGGAATGGACATGCTGACGGATTACAATCTGCTTGATGCCATGTTCCGCACCGGCCGATATCGCAGGAACGAGCGCGAGAAGCACATGCGCGCCGTGGAAATCCTCAAGGTACTGGGACTCGAGCACCGTCTGAACGATTACGCGGGCGACCTGCCTTACGGAGAACGCCGCAAGCTGGAGATCGTGCGCGCGATCGCGACGGGCGCGAAGCTGCTGCTGCTGGACGAGCCGGCCGCGGGCATGAACGACGCGGAGTCGCAGGAGTTGCTGGAGTTCATCGCGCTGATGCGCGAGGGCGGCTTTACGATTCTGCTGATCGAGCACGATATGAACGTGGTGATGAACATTTCGGATCGCATCTATGTGCTGGACTACGGAGTGAAGATCGCGGAGGGGCGGCCAAGGGAGATCGCCGACAATCCGAAGGTAATTAAAGCCTATCTGGGAGAGGTAACGGAAAATGCTGAGGATTGAAAATCTGGTGACCTGTTACGGCAATGTCTGCGCCCTGAAGGGAATCAGCATGCGGGTGGACGACGGAAAAATCGTTACCCTGATCGGCTCGAACGGCGCGGGAAAATCCACGACGGTCAACACCATCGCCGGAATCGTGCGCGCGAGGTCCGGCAGCATCTGGCTGGACGATCTCGAAATCTCGAAATTGCAGGATCATCAGATCGTCAAGGCGGGCGTCACGCTTTCGCCGGAGGGACGCGAGGTCATTCCCGGGCTTACGATCGAGGAAAACCTGAGGCTCGGCGCGTATATCATCCGGGACAAGGCCGAGGTCGCGCGCGCGAGAGAGGCGGCATATGAGCTCTTTCCGCGGCTTCGGGAGCGCAGAAGCCAGCTCGCCGGCACGCTTTCGGGCGGCGAGCAGCAAATGCTGGCCATCGCGCGCGCGCTGATGAGCGATCCGCGCATGCTGCTGCTGGACGAGCCTTCGCTCGGCCTCGCTCCGAATCTGGTACATGAGATTTTTGAACTCATCAAGAAGATCAACCGCTCCGGCAAAACGATCCTGTTGATCGAGCAGAACGCGAACATGGCGCTGTCCATCGCCGACTATGCCTACGTGTTGGAAACGGGCTCCATTACAATCGAGGGATCGGCCGCGCAGCTGCGCAGGGACGAGCGCGTGCGCCACGCCTATCTCCGACGGCATTAGGGCGGTTTTCTCAAAAAACAGCGCGGTTTTCGTGGTTCCTTACTCTCACTCCGCCCGAACAGGTTGTCTTCCGGTGCCTTAGGCTGCCCTGCATAGCTGGAGAGAGCGCCATTTGTGTGTCAAGATTCACCGTTGGTAAGGATGAGGTCGTGGGTTCGAGTCCCACCATCAGCTCCATGAAAACCAGTCAGAAACGGCTGGTTTTTTGCGTTTTGGGTTGTTTCTGCGGAAACGCATCCCGCTTGATTTACTTTTGATTGATCTCGGGATGAAAACCGCGGTTTTTGTCAACGATCCGTCAACTCACGGCTCGGAAAAATGCCCCAAAACGCCTATGGAGCAAGGCTTTCCGGGACATCGGCCGTGTCAACGATTGTCAATTCGAGGCGCTCCGAGGAGCCTCATGGTCAGCCCGCAAGCCGCATGCGGAGGCGATCGTCGAAGCCGTTCCGCTCCTCGCGTTTCCCCCTCGCACATCGTGCTCCAGCGCCGTCGCCCCCGCGGTCATCGCGGCCGGGGAGCTCGGCGGCGCGGCGATGATCGCGCCCGAGGAGGTCGACAGGATCGGGAAGGCGTTCAATCCCAAAGAATGGGCCGCCCCGGTTCCGGGACGGCCCTGTCATGAAAACGCGTTTAGCGCGCAAGGCGAATTTCCATCCACATCTCCTCGTACATCTCCATATCCTCGGAGATGTCGCGGAAGAACTCGCAGCGGTCGATCACGTCCTGCGGGGGGTTCAGCGTCGCGTCCGCGGCCTCCTCCTCGTCCATGCCGTCGACGACCGCCTGGACGGGCGTCGAGTAGTAGATATAGTCCATGTTCATGCGCGCGATGTCCTCGCGGCACAGGAAGTCGATGAACGCCTCCGCGGCGGGGATGTTGTCGCTTGCCCTCGGCACGCACATGCCGTCGACCCAAATGTTCGAGCCCTCCTTCGGCACGGCGTAGTCGAGGTCCTCGTTCTTCTCCATCGCGTAGAGCGCGTCGCCCGACCACATCAGCGCCAGCGCGGCCTCGCCGGCGACCATCTTGTCCTTCGTCTCGTCGACGAGGTAGCCCGCGGAGACGCCGCTGGTCTTCTGCCGAATCAGCAGATCGCGCGCGGCCTCGAGCTCGGCGGGCTCGCGGGAATTCATCGAGTGGCCGAGCGCCTTGAGCGCGACGCCCAGCGTGTCCCGCACGCTGTTCATCATCAGCACGCTCCCCTTGAACTCGTCGGAGAACAGGTCGTGCCAGCTGTCGACGTCGCGCCCGGTCAGCCCGCGGTTGTAGAGTATGCCGACCGTGCCCCACATGTAGGCGACGGAGTGCTTTCCGCCCTCGTCGTAGGCCGGGCTCCTGAGCCAGTCGCGCAGGCCGGCGGAGTTGGGCATGTTCGCGTAGTTGAGCTCGGCGAGCATATCCTCCTTGACGAGCCGCTCGACGATGTAGTCCGACGGGAACAGCACGTCGTAGGCGGACGGCGTCGCCTCGAGCTTCGTGTACATCTCCTCGTTCGTCGTGAAGTTCACGTACTCGACCTTGACCCCCGTC
>JAAYZL010000423.1 GCA_012514855.1 Clostridiales bacterium | reverse complement strand
GCTACTTATGCCAATCCAAAATATTAATTCCTCGTCGTGCCAGGTCTTTTTGCGCAGAACTTTGTCGCTCTCCGCTCAACGTAGCTCTGCTACGTATCGCTCCGGCTCCTAGTTCTGCATCGAAAATCCCTCGGCCCTTTGGAGGTATTAATATTCCTCCTTGGCATATCCTTTTCACACGCGAAGCTCCGGAGCCATGTTCCCCTCGCGTTCCGCCGCCGGCTCGCAGCTCGCCCGGCTCTCTGGTGGCGGGTTGGCGAAGGTACTCTTTCCTTCATCGCCCATGCGGGTATTATAGCCGACGGCGCGGGGTTTGTCAACGAAGTCTTCGCAGGCCCTTCGGCAGATGGTTTTTGAGCACGCCGTCGACGCGCTTCGCCCAGCCGAGCGGGAGGCCGTCGAACAGCGCGAGCGTCCAGCCCGGTTCGCCCGAATGCGGGATCGATTCGCCCGCGAGGAACGCCCGCGCCTCGCCGTCCGAAAGCAGAGCCTCCCGAACCGCCATGCCCGGAGAGAGCGCCATCGCGAGCGCGTGCTCGGGCTCGGCGCGGTTTTTCTCGAACCGAATAAGCCGCAGTCCCGGCGAGACGGCGCGCAGCCCGGACGCGTCCAAAGCGCCGGCCGGCACCGCGACGAGGCAGTCGCCGATCCTCCGGAACTCCGCGCGGAGGGGCGGCAGTGCGCGCACGAACGGCTCGAGCGGCGCCATCGGCGGCGGGTCCGCGCGAAATTCTCCCCTCGGCGGCGCGCCGCCCGATTTTTCGAGCCGCGCGACGAAGTGCCCGTCCCCGCGCGCGCGGTGCGGCCAGAGCCGGAGCATCCCGTCGGCGGACGCGCCGACGCCGGGAACCGCGAAGTCCCGCGGCGAGAAGTCCGGATGTTCCCCGAGAAACGCACCGACCGTCCCCTCGTTTTCGAGTGCGTTGAACGTGCAGGTCGAGTAGATCAGCCGCCCGCCGGGCCGGACGAGCTTCGCGGCCTCGCTGAGTATCTGCCGCTGCCTTTTCGCACAGCCCGCCGGCGCCTCGGGCGACCATTCGGCCCGCGCATCCGGATCGCGGCGGAACATGCCCTCGCCGGAGCACGGCGCGTCGACGAGCACCGCGTCGAACCGCCCCGGCCACTTCGCGGCGATGCGGGCCGGGGTCTCGTTGAGCACCAGCGCGTTTACGACGCCGAGCCGCTCGAGGTTGCCCGAAAGCGCGCGCGCACGCGACGGGTCGATCTCGTTCGCGACGAGCACCCCCTCGCCCGCGAGGTCGCGCGCGATCTGCGACGACTTGCCGCCGGGCGCGGCGCACAGGTCGAGCACGATCTCGCCCGGCCCGGCGCCCAGCGCGGCGGCGGGGAGCATCGCGCTCGCCTCCTGCAGATAGAACGCCCCGGCGGCGTGTTCGATCGACGCGCCGGGCTTCGCGCCCCGCTTTATATAGTAGGCGTCGCGCGCCCACGGCACCGGCTCCTCCGCGAACTCCCGTACGGCGCCGCACTCCCGGTGCACGCGCAGCGCGAGCGCCGGCGGCCCTTCGAGCGCTTCGAGAAACGCCTCGAGCTCGTCCCCGATAAGCGCGCGCACCGACGCGGCGAATTCAGGCGAGGGATTCGGCATACCGATCCAGCTCGGCGAAATCCCGGACGACCGGCCCGTCCCAGCGCTCGAGGCGCCAGAGGTCGGCCGCCTCGTCGCGCGCCATCTGCACCGCGCGCATGCCGGCGTCGATCGCGCCGTGCAGGTTCGGCTCGAAGTCGTCGACGAACAGGCAGTCCTTCGGCTCCGCGCTTAATTTTCGCGCGATCGCCGCGTACATGCGCGGGTCGGGCTTCAGCGCGCCGATGTCGGTCGAGAACACGTGCGCGTCGAAGTACTGCCAGATGCCGCCCTCCTCGAGAATCCGCCGGAGCGAGGGCGACGTGTCGCTCAAGAGCCCCAGCCCGTAGCGCTTTTGCCACTTCGGGAGGTAGTCCGGGAGATCCGAATACAGCCCCATCCGGCGGCTGACGTTTTCGATCGCGTCCCGCGCGAAGCGGTCGATTTCCTCCTGCGAGAACCCCCAGCGCATC
>JAAYZL010000422.1 GCA_012514855.1 Clostridiales bacterium | reverse complement strand
GGCGGAGCTTGCGGAGATCGCGCCGGAGATCGGGCGGCAGCTCGAGACCGAGATCCGCTACGAGGGCTACATCCGCAGGCAGGCCGCGGACGAGCGCCGCTTCCGCAGGCTCGAGATGACGCCGCTGCCGACGGACGCGGATTACCTCAATATGTCCGGCCTCCGCATCGAGGCGCGGCAGAAGCTCGACCGGCTCAGGCCCCCGTCGCTCGGGCAGGCGTCGCGGATTCCGGGCGTGTCGCCGGGCGACGTGGCGGTGCTGACGGTCTGGCTCGAAAAGCGGCGCAGGGAGGACCGGCGCGATGCTTGACATCCTGATTTCGCGGCTCTCGGCTCTGGGCCTGCCCGCCGACCCCGAGAAGGCGCGCGCGCTCGCCGCGTTTCACGAAATTCTGATGGAGGCGAACGCGCGGATGAACCTCACGCGCGTGCCGGAGGATATAAACGAAGCGGTCGATCGAAACTATCTCGACTCGCTGTCGGCGCTTCCGCTGCTGAAAGGCGTCCGAAACTGCGTCGACGTCGGCAGCGGCGCGGGCTTTCCGGGCGTGCCGCTTTCGATCTATATGCCTGAAACGCGGTTTCTGCTGATGGATTCGCAGGCAAAGCGCGTCGGGTTCCTGAAACGCGCGATCGGCACGTTGAAGCTCGACGCGGAGGCGACGGCTCTGCGCGCGGAGGACGCCGGGGTCGGAGGTCTGCGCGAGTCGTTCGACGCGGCGGTGTCGCGCGCGGTCGCGCCGATGAACGCGCTCGCGGAGCTGATGCTGCCGCTGGTAGCCGTCGGCGGGCGGATGCTCGCGTGGAAGGGGCCGGGCGTCGCAGAAGAACTCGACGGCGCGCGCGCGGCGATCGAACTGCTCGGCGGGCGCGTCGAACAGGTGTTCCCGGTCGCAATCCCGGGGCGCGACTGGGCGCACAACATCGTGGTCGTCGAAAAAATCGCGCCGACGCCCGGCAAGTACCCCCGGCGCGCCGGCGTGCCGGAGAAGCGGCCGATCTGAAGGAGGGTTTCCGATGTTTGACGGATTTGTGCGCGTGTGCGCCGCGACGCCGAGGCTCGAGGTCGCCGACCCGATGTTCAACGCGAGGGAGATCGTCCGGCTCGCGCGGGAGGCCGCCGGGAACGGCGCGTCGCTGTGCGCGTTTCCGGAGCTCTCGATCACCGGCTACACCGCGGGCGACCTGTTTCTGTCGGACGCGCTGATCGGCGGAGCGCTCGAGGGCCTGCATTTTGTCGCCGAGGGCACGCGCGGCCTCGACATGCTCGTAATCGTCGGGCTGCCGGTCGCGGACGGCAACCGCCTGTTTAACTGCGCGGCGGTCTTGAAGGGCGGGCGCGCGCTCGGCGTCGTGCCGAAGACGAATCTGCCGAACTATCAGGAGTTCTACGAGCTCCGCCACTTCGCGCCGGGCTTTCCGGAGCTTCGGAAATTGCGCCTGCTCGGCGAGGAAGTCCCGTTCTCGCGCAACCTGATCTTCCGCGCGCGCGAGATGCCGGAGTTCTCGGCCGCGCTCGAAATCTGCGAGGATCTGTGGGCGCCGAACCCGACCGGCATACGGCACGCGCTCGCGGGCGCGACGCTTCTCGTCAACCCGTCGGCGAGCGACGCGCTGGCCGGCAAGCGCGCGTACAGGCGTCTGCTCGTCGAATCGCAGTCCGCGCGGCTCGCGGCGGGCTACGTCTACGCGGGCGCGGGGCCGGACGAGTCGACGCAGGACGTCGTGTTCGCCGGGCACTCGATGATCTACGAGTACGGAACCCGGCTCGCCGAGTCCGAGCCGTTCGCCGGGGGGCTGATCTGCGGGGACGTCGACGTCAAATTCCTCGCGGGCGAGCGGCGCGCGACGACCGGCTTCCGCGACGCCTTCGACGAGCACTTCGAGGTGCCGTTTTCGACGGAAATTCGGAGGCTCGAGCTCCGGCGGACCATCGACCCCGCGCCGTTCGTGCCGGACGACCCGGAGCATTTGTCCGAGCGCGCGGAGGAGATCCTGTCCATCCAGGCGCACGCGCTCGCGAAGCGGCTCCGCCACACCCACGCGAAGCGGGCGGTGCTCGGCGTGTCGGGCGGGCTCGACTCGACGCTCGCGCTGATCGCGGCCGCGCGCGCAATAAAACTCGCGGGCCTGCCCGGAAGCGCACTGCTCGCGGTCACGATGCCGTGCTTCGGAACGACCTCCCGCACGCGCCGAAACGCCGAAGCGCTCGCGTTTCTGATCGGCGCGGAGTTCCGAGAGATCAACATCGAGAAGGCCGTGCTCCAGCACCTCGGGGACATCGGCCTGCCGCCGGGCGACCGCTCCGCCGCCTACGAAAACGCGCAGGCGCGCGAGCGCACGCAGGTATTGATGGATCTGGCGAACATGGAGGGCGGGCTCGTCGTCGGAACCGGCGACCTGTCCGAGAGCGCGCTCGGCTGGGCGACCTACAACGGCGACCACATGAGCATGTATGCGGTCAACGCGTCGATCCCGAAGACGCTGATCCGGCATCTCGTCCGCCACGAGGCTTCTCGGGCGGAGGATGCACGGCTTCGCGCGGCGCTTCTCGACGTGCTCGACACGCCGGTCAGCCCCGAGCTTCTCCCGCCCGAGGACGGCGAGATCGCGCAGAGGACCGAGGACCTCATAGGCCCCTACCGGCTGCACGACTTCTTCCTGTACCACTTTTTGCGCAGGCGCGCGGCGCCCGGGAAGATTCTCCGGCTCGCGTCCCTGGCGTTCCGGGGCGAGTACCGGGAGGACGAAATCCGCAAATGGCTCGGGGTGTTCCTCCGGCGCTTCTTCCGGCAGCAGTTCAAGCGCTCCTGCATGCCCGACGGCCCGAAGGTCGGCAGCGTCTCCCTGTCACCGCGTGGAGACTGGCGAATGCCATCGGACGCGTCGTCCGAACTGTGGCAAATCCCGGAAAAATAGGTTATGTTTCGAATCTGTGGCGGCATTTTACCGATCGTTCATATTTTCATGTCATAATCTATCATTCGGTCGGATATACTAGTCCATGTCTGGACAAGAGACAGCAACGAGGATATCTGGAGGGATAGAAAATGAAAAAGGCTCTGATTTTCGCGATGGTTCTCTGCGTGCTTGCGCTGGCGATGACCGGCTGTGCAAAGGCTCCGGCGCCCGCCGCGACCGAGGCGCCGGTCGCCGCGACCGAGGTGCCGGTGGTTCCGACCGAGGTGCCCGCCGCGACCGAGGCCCCCGCCACGGCTCCGACCGAGGCCCCCGCCGCCGAGGTTCCCGCAGCGCCCGCCACCTGACCGAAAGGCGTACCAAAGGCGAGGCCCCCGTTCGTTCGGGGGCCTCGCTTTTCCATGCGTTGAAAAATTCCGTTCTTACTCCCTCGCCGCCTTGTATATCTCCCGCAATACATTCTCCACGCCGTTCGCGGTCGGCTCGCGGTCCATGTTCTCGTAGAGCGTGCCGCGCTCCTTGTAGAGCTTGACGACCGCGGAACACAGCGTCTCGGCCGAAAGATCCTCCTGCATCAGCACGTGGCTCAGCCCGCGCTTTTCGAACGACCGGGCGTTGACGATCTGGTCGCCGCGGCTCGCGCCCTTCGGGTACGGGATGAGCAGCGCGGGCTTGCGAAGCGCGAGTATCTCGCACAGCGTGTTCGACCCGGCGCGGGAGACCAGGATGTTCGCGCAGGCGTAGGCGTCGGCCATCTCGCGGTCGAGGTATTCGCACTGCACGTAGCCCGCGGTTCCCTCGAGCGCCTCGTCCGCGTTCCCCTGGCCGCACAGGTGCAGCACCTGGAACGAGTCGAGCAGCTTCGGGAGCGCGTCGCGCACGACCTTGTTGATCGCCTGCGCGCCGGACGACCCGCCCGTCACCATCAGAACCGGCCGCCCGTCCGAGAGGCCGAAGGTTCGAAGTCCCTTCTCGCGGCTGCCCGACAATATCTCGGGGCGGATCGGCGTGCCGGTGTGGACGCCCTTTTCGCCGAGCAGCTTCAGCGCCTCCGGAAACGTGCAGAGCACATGCTTCGCAAACGGTGCGGACAATTTGTTCGCGAGGCCCGGCGTCATGTCGCTCTCGTGGATGACGACCGGGATTTTGTTGAGCCGGGCCCCGTAGACGACCGGCACGGATACGAAGCCGCCCTTCGAGAACACGACGTTGGGGTTGAGCCGCTTCATCAGCTTCGACGCCTGCCGGACGCCTCGGATGACCCGGAACGGATCGGAAAAATTGCGGACGTCGAAGTACCGCCGGAGCTTTCCGCAGGTCACGCAGTGGTAGGTGACGCCGGGGATGTCCTTCACGAGCTTGTGCTCGACGCCGTCCTCCTCGCCCACGTAGTGAACCTCCCAGCCCGCCTGGAGAAGCCTCGGAATCAGCGCGAGGTTCGGCGTCACATGGCCCGCCGTTCCGCCCCCCGTCAGCACGATGCGCTTCATCAAATCCCTCCGATGTCATTTGCTCAGCCATCTGCATTATAGCATGCTTTTTCGGAAAAGTTTTTAGGTTGCTGTAAAACTTCTTTTGTTTTCGGGGTTTTTGATATATTATAGGAGGGGAATCCTAAAAAAACCAGGGCGTTCCGACAATTGTAGGATAACGCGGAAACCACTTCAGATATCGTCCCGGGAGGTTTGTCATGAGCTATCAGGCACTGTACCGCGCGTGGCGGCCGGCCACCTTTTCGGAGATCGTCGGCCAGGACGCGGTCGTCAAGACGCTTCGGCGGCAGGTGGAGACCGGGCGCGTCGCGCACGCGTACCTGTTTTCGGGCACGCGCGGCACCGGAAAGACGACCGCCGCGAAGGTGCTCGCGCGCGCGATCAACTGCGAGAACCCGTCCCGCGGCGACCCGTGCGGCGTGTGCCCGACCTGCGTCGCGCTCAAGGCCGAGAACTCGATGGACGTGCTCGAGATCGACGCGGCGTCGAACAACGGCGTCGACGAGATCCGCGACCTGCGCGAGAAGGTG
>JAAYZL010000421.1 GCA_012514855.1 Clostridiales bacterium | reverse complement strand
GTCTCCGCGCCGCCGCCAATGGCTCCAAGCCCCTGGCGCTGACCCTGCTGCATGAGGACTGCGACGATCAGCACGATGGAGATGAGAATGAGTACAACATTGATGACGATGGCTAACGCGTTCATGAAACTCCTCCTAATATCGTAGAGCAAACTGCCAGAGTATTATAGCATGGATTTCTCGCCAAGGCAACCATCATTTTCATATTTTCCCGAAATTCACAATCATTTCTAGGTAGGCGATGATTTAATGAGGTGGTGGATTACCGAGGCGATTTTTCGTCCCCACACGGAGCCAGAAGGGAGCCGTAGCAGCGCTACGGCGACCGGATGAGCGACAACGGCGTGCGATTCAAATGAATTTGAATCGCACGGTCGCGTAGCGACTTGGTTTCCCAAAGGGAAACCAGCCTTGTGGGGGCGGAAAAGCGACCGGCATGCCTGCCGCCGAATAAATCAGCGGTTACCTAGAACGGAAGCCGCGGCTTGACCGCGCTGGAAACCTGTGGTAGCATATTCCAAAGGACGGCCGGGAGGTGGAGCTGGATGCGGCGCGCGGACGGATGGATAATGCTCTCGGCGCTCGTTTTGCTGCTCGCCCTTGCCGCGCTGTTTCGCTACGCGGGCCGGACGGAGGAGTTTTTCCCGCTGAAGCGCATCGAGACCGCCGCCGGGGACAGCTGCCGGATCGACATGAATTCTGCCGACGTCCCCCTTCTTTCGACGCTGCCGGGCATCGGCGACGCGCTCGCCAAGCGGATCGTCGAATACCGCGAGGAGCACGGGGCGTTTGCGTCGATCGACGCGCTCACGGGCGTCCCCGGCATCGGCGAGGGCAGGCTCGCGGCCATCCGGATGTTTGTCGATGTGAAATGACACCCAACGTCGAACTTTTATCGTATTTTTCGTTAATTGCCCTATTGACATCCCGGTCCAACTGTGTTATAATGGAATCGGGAACAGGATAAAGGTCTTGAAAAGGCAACTACGGAAGAATCTCCGGCCGGTGAGGAGGATGTGGTCGGAAGCGAAAAGGGTTGGGGAGGCGATGCCATTGGACCATCAGGAATCGGTCAAACAATTTGTCGCTTGCTTCGTCCGTTTCATAGATGCCTGACGAGCACATGGGTTGAACGTTATTGTCGAGGATTTCCGTGAGATTGACGACCAACAGGCTGCTCCTTCCGATGTGGAAAACGGTCTTTTCCGGGCGAAGCAAGCGATCCTTGGAAATCCGGAAACTGAATACGGAACCAGCCCGCCGAGCAATCGGCGGGCACTTTTGTTATTTCTCTCCGCGCGCTTGACACCGCGGCCGCCGTGTGATACAATTCCCTGCGATGAATCTTTAAGCTCGGTACAGAGAGACCGGCAAGGTTTTGAAAATCGGCCCGCGTTGCGCTGCGATTTGATCTTGCCGCTCGGCAGGATTTTTTTGCGGGGAGGTGCGCGCGTGAAGCTTCTTCTGAAGGGCGGACGGCTGTTCTCGTCCGGGCGGTTCTCGCGCGGGGACGTGCTGCTGGACGGCGGGGTTGTTTCCGGGGTTCGGCCGGAAATTCCCGCTTCCGAGGGCGTTCGAATCGTTGATTTGACAGATTGCATACTCATTCCCGGCCTCGTCGACGTGCATGTGCACCTGCGAGAGCCGGGTTTTTTGTATAAAGAGACGATCGAGACCGGCACGCTCGCGGCGGCACGCGGCGGGTTTACGCACATCTGCCCGATGCCGAACGTGAACCCGGTTCCGGACTCGCTTGAACCCCTCGAAATGCAGCTCCGGCGCATCCGCGAAGGCGCGCGCGTGCGCGTGACGCCCTACGGCGCGCTGACGGTCGGGGAAAAGGGCGAAGCGCTCGCCGACATGGAGCCGATGGCCCCGTTCGTCGCGGCGTTTTCCGACGACGGGCGCGGCGTGCAGAACGCGGAGCTCATGAAGGCGGCGATGGTCGAGGCCAGGCGGCTTGGCAAGATCGTCGCCGCGCACTGCGAGGACGATGCGCTCGCCGCCGGCGGGGTCATCCACCGGGGCGGCTACGCGCTGAGGCACGGCCACCGGGGAATCCCTTCCGAGAGCGAGTGGCGGCCGATCGCGCGCGACCTCTTGCTCGCGGAGGAAACCGGCTGCCGCTATCACATTTGCCACGTGTCGGCGAAGGAGAGCGTCGAACTGATCCGCCGGGCGAAGGCGCGCGGCGTCGACGTGAGCTGCGAGACGGCCCCGCACTACCTGCTTCTGAACGACTCGATGCTTCGGGACGACGGGCGCTTCAAGATGAATCCGCCGATCCGCGCGGAGGAGGATCGGGAGGCGCTGATCGAGGGGCTTCTCGACGGCACGATCGACATGATCGCGACCGACCACGCGCCGCACGCGGACTTCGAGAAGGACAGGGGGCTCGCGGGAAGCCTCATGGGGGTCGTCGGCCTCGAGACCGCATTCCCGACATTGTACACGGGGCTCGTCAGGCCGGGAATCCTGACGCTCGAAAAGCTGATCGAGCTCATGCACTTTAACCCCGCGCGGCGGTTCGGGCTCGATACGGCGGGCGACTTCGCCGCGTTCGACCTCAAGAAGAAATACACAATCGACCCGGCGGACTTCCGCTCGAAGGGGCGCGCGACGCCGTTTGCGGGCCGGGAGGTCCAGGGGGAATGCAAAATGACCATCGTCGGAGGGCAGATCGCATGGGATACGACCGGAAACTCGTGATCGAGAGCGGCGAGGAATACTTCGGCTTGGGCTTCGGAAGCGCGCTCGACAGCGTGTGCGAGCTGGTGTTCAACACCTCGATGGTCGGCTATCAGGAGATCGTGTCCGACCCGTCGTACACGTTCCAGACCGTCGTCATGACCTACCCGATCATCGGAAACTACGGCATCGCCGACGACGATTTTGAGACGAAGACGCCGACGATCGGCGGGCTCGTCGTGCGCTCGTACAACGACCAGCCTTCGAACTTCCGCTACACGAAGACGCTGTCGGAAATCCTCGAGGAAAACCGCATTCCGGGGATCTCCGAGATCGACACGCGCAGGCTGACGCGCTCGATCCGCGACCTGGGCAGCCGCCGCGCGCTGATCACGTCGGTCGACACGCCCCTCCCCCGCGCGCTCGAAATCCTGCGTGAAACCCCCGTCCGGCGCAACGCGGTGCCGCTCGTAAGCTGCAAGAAGCGCTGGTATTCGCGCACGTCCAACCACCGCTTCAGCGTCGTCGCGGTCGACTGCGGCATCAAGCTCAACATCGTCCGCAGCCTCAACGCGCGCGGCTGCAACGTGACGGTCGTGCCGTGGAACACCGCGGCCGCCGACATACTCGCGATGAAGCCCGACGGCGTGTTCCTCTCGAACGGCCCCGGAAATCCGGAGGACGTTCAGCCCGTCGTCGAGCTCGTGCGCGCGCTCCGCGGCAAGCTCCCGATCTTCGGAATCTGCCTGGGCCACCAACTGATCTCCCTCGCGTACGGCGCCCGCACCTACAAGCTGAAGTTCGGCCACCGCGGCGGCAACCACCCGGTCAAGTGCCTCGAAACCGGCAAGATCGAGATCACGAGCCAGAACCACTCCTACGCGGTCGACCTCGGTTCGCTCGCGGGGACGGGCCTCCGGCTCACGCACATCAACCTGCTCGACGAGACCGTCGAGGGCGTTTCCTGCCCCGAGGACCGCATGTTCAGCGTGCAGTACCACCCCGAGAGCGCGCCCGGCCCGCAGGACAGCGCCTACCTGTTCGACCGGTTCATCGCGTCCATGAAGGAGAATAAGCAACATGCCTAAGCGCGCGGACATCCACAAGATATTGGTCATCGGCTCCGGGCCGATCGTCATCGGGCAGGCGGCGGAGTTCGACTACGCGGGCACGCAGGCGTGTTTGGCATTGAAGGAGGAGGGCTACGAGGTCATCCTCGTGAACTCGAACCCCGCGACGATCATGACGGACACGACCATCGCCGACAAGGTGTACATGGAGCC
>JAAYZL010000420.1 GCA_012514855.1 Clostridiales bacterium | reverse complement strand
CGCGCGCGATCAGGGCGGCAAACTCGCTGACGCGCTTGGCGTGGCCGCTGGTGTAGTCGTCCCGCGCCTCCATCGCGACGTTCAGCGCGTCGACGAGCTTTTGCTGCTGCTTCAGGGATTCAATATAGAGCTTCCAGGCATGCCTGGCGAGCAGAAGCGGGCTCATCATGATGATGACGAGCAGCGTTCCGTTGTCCTGCCGGAGGAAAACCGCCATCACGTAGCCCAGCGGCATCGCCGGCAGCACGTTCGGGATCAGCCCGATCAGCATGTGGATCACTTCATAGCGGTTCAGGCCGTCGAGCATCGAGAAGAGGCCCATCATGATCAGCGTGTTGACGAGGAACGTCAACAGCGAAAACGCGACCGTCGCGTAGAGGATCATCGGGAAGGTGAAGTCCCCGGGATGCCAGCCGATCAACCGGCACACGAGGCCGGGAATCACGATCGCGATGACGACGCTTCCGATGTTGAACAGCGACTTGACCGGCGCGTTGTTGTAGATGCTCGAAAAGCGCCGGTTTGCGGGGTCGCCGCTGTATTCAAAGGTGATGATGGAGCTCAGCGAATAGACGGCGACGGCCTGCGCCGTGCCCATCGTCAGGAAGGTCATCAGAATGCTGATGACGGACAGATCCAATGTCTTGTCCTTTCCCATGTAGATGGGCAGCGAGCGGCAGGCCGCGCAAATGGCGATCAGGAAAAACGTTCTCTGAAAGTAGCTGCCCTGGGGTGCGTACGTCCGGATGGCGGTGGCGATTCCCCATACAACAAACAAGATGCCAATTCCTATGACACCCCACGTGTATAGATTCATCCACTTGCGCTGCATCTTTTGTCGTTACCCCCGAGAGCACTGTTATGTGAGAAACAGCTCCGGCGCAATTATGGGTTTATTTCCAGTTGATGTACGCGCCGCAGGACAGTACGAAAGCCGCAATGGCCATCAGGGCGGTCATGATCTTCGTCTTCTTCATGAATATAGCCTCCTGTAGTCAGGCTGTGCCTATACGCTAACGGGCACGCTATATTCCGCTACGCTAAAGATTCCGATCGTTCGCGCCGGAGCTGTTGTCTCCAGGGTTTTATCTTCTGCCGACCCCCGCCGTCCACCCTTGGACGGAAAGCCTGCCGCAGAATCGGTTGAGCGCGTCCAGCGTCGAACGCACGACGCACTCCGCCTCGTCGTCGTTTCTCGCACAGTGGGCCGCGCCGATCAAGAGCCTTCCGTCGGACGCCTCCGGGCACTCGATCGCGGTCAGCACCACCTGAATTCCCTCGAGGTCTATGTTGTGAATCAGCACGAGGCCGAGCTTTCCCTCGAGGCCGAGCGCCGCCTCCAGCGCCTGGATCGTCGCCTCCGCGACGGCCCTGCGCTTCTGCCGCGGCGCGTTCGCGCACTCCGCCTCGCCCAGGAATTCCTCGTCGTCGCGCGAAAGGCGCACCTGATAGGTCCGCTTTCCGGAGCGCATCGACACGTTCATGCCCGTGTAGCGCAGCCGTATCTCGGCGTTCCGGTCGCGGCAGTCCACGCCTGCGTAGGTGTCGCTCTCGATCTGCGCGATGCTGATGATCCGATGGTCAATCTCCAACTTGAACGCGGCGGCGAGCGCGGACTGAACGTCGCGGCTGATCTGCTTTGCGTTGCGGCGCGTCGTCGCGAGAATGTGAATGTCGGAAATATCGCCAAGAGAATCGGTACTCACATTCACCGAGAATACGCCCGGAATCTTCGAGAGCAGCGTACCGCAACTCCGAATCAAGTCCTTTGTCGGCATGTTCTCACGGTCAGACATACTCCACCTCGACGAAATTTTATACATTAACAGTATATCTCAATTCTGTCATGAATGCAATAGATCATCCGAAGAAAACAAGGCAAAAGTAAGACTTTGCTGTGCACTCCTGACAAATTTAACCGTTCCAATTTCCGCCGTTTTTCGCCGCATCCCTTGCCCCTTTCGCGGCAAATTCCGCCCTTGTCGACCACCTATTTCGCACGTGTCGCGGCATGGCTCGCACGCAAATCCCGCGCTTGCCGCCCGCTTATTTTCCCCTTGCCGACCGCGAATTCCGCCCGTGCCGCGCGCCGGGAACGTGCAGAATGCCGCGTTGTTACGCCGCAATAATGCTTCCGGGGCGCCTCTGCAACCGTTCTGCAATTCAGTGTATGCCCGTCCACCGGGAAAAAGCACACATCCGCCGACGTTCTGAAAAATGAAAATATCCTCGCAGTCCGCGCGGCTGATCGCGGGAGCGTCGGAGGGATCGAAATTCGGCGGAGGCGTTGGATGGACGAAATCCCTCGCCGATCTCTTGCAAGCGAACAAGTTTCCCCAACCATTGCCGACCCCCGGGTACACTCGCCCGGGGGTCGGCAAAATCCTTTGTCAGGGAATTTTGGCGGCCTCCCCCGCGCCCTCTTCGGCCCCCTCCGCGGGCTCCGGAACCTCCTCGTATCCGTACGTCGCGTACAGTATCGCGGACGCCCAGCTGTAATATGCGCTCGGCTGGTAGCTGTAGAGTTCCGGGTTGAAGAAGTCGAAGTACACGTTGGAGTACAGCGGAATCGTCGGCAGCACCTCGTTGAAGCGCTCCTGGAACAAGAACCACTTTGCAAGATAGCCCTGGTTGTCGCCGACCTCGGTCTTGCGAAGCTCCGTCGCCAGCCGGAACAGCTCCTCGTCCGCGATGCCGGAGGTATTGCGCTCGCCCTGGTAGGAGGCGTCCGGATTGAACGTGTAGTATGGATCGAAGATGAAGTCGAAGTTGGTCGCGAGGTAGAATATGTTGTAGGTTCGCTCGGTCTGGCGGTAGTAGTGCGTCAGAAGCTCCGGGAAGCTCAACTCCTCGACCTCGACTTCAAAGCCCGCGTCCTGCATGTGCGGAACCGTGTGTTGCCGGATCGCCTGCGAGCCGGGGTTGTTCGAAAGCGCCGCCCACTTGACCGCGAGGGGTTCGAGATTGCCCGCCTCGTCCTTGCGGTAGCGGACGCCCGCATCGTACGCCTCCCCGTCCGCGTTGAAAGTAAACCCGTCCGCCTCGAGCAGTTCGACGGCCTTGCCGACATCGAGCCCGTAGTTGTTCAGCTCCGCGTTGAGCTGGTCGAGCATGCTGACCGCCATCCACTGGCCGTAGCCGTAATAGCCGTAGGTGCGCAGGCCGAAGCCGTGCAGGAATTCCGTCACAAAGCCGTCCGCGTCGGTGAGGAGCGCGAGCGCCTGCCGGACGTTCTGCGACTGCGTCACGCCGTACTCGCACGAAAGCCCTAGGAACCCGTAGCCGGCGCGCAGGTAGTTGATGACCTTCGTCGGCAGCCGGTTCCGATGCATGCGGGTGAGGCCGTCTGCAATGACGTCGCCGGCCGTCACCTTGTTGACGATGTCGACCGCGCCGCTCGCGAGCTCGTCCAAAAGCGAGTCGTTGTACACCTGCTTGAAGACGATGCGGTCGATCGTAGGCTTGCGGCTCTCGAAGTTCCCGAGGTAGTTGGGGTTGATTTCAAACGTCGCCGTGTGCGCCTCCGCGTCGTAGCCGACGAGCTGGTACGGGCCGGAGGTGATCCTCGGGTTGAACAGATAGCCGGTTTCCGGATCGAATACGGACTTCTTCAACACCTCGAGAAGCTCGGGCGCGTCCGCTTCCCCGGCGGCCTCCCCGGAAACTTCCACGACACGCTTCTCGGCGGCTTCCTCGACAACTCCCTCCGCGGGCTGCTCCCCGCCTTCTTCGATCAGGCGCAGATACGCGCCCTCCCCGTCGTCCGCGACCTCATAGCCGGGCGCGATCGCCTCGATCGGATACGGCGTCACGTTGACGTACAGGAGTTCGTAGAAGTACGGCAGGTGCTCGCCGGAAATGACCAGCGCGAAATGCACGTCGTCCAGCAGCCGGACGCCCGCATAGACGGCCGACCCGCCCGAGGCGTACGCGTCGTAGCCGACGAACTGGCGCATGCCGCTCGGAATTCCGCCGAGCTCGAAGATCTCCGGCGCCGCCTGGAAGAGCACCGAGAAGACATAGTCCGACGCTGAGATCGGCGTCCCGTCGTTGTAGGTCAGTCCGGAGTTGATCTCAATGGTATAGGTCTTGTCGGCGGAGCCTTCCTGCTGAGTCAGCGAAATCTCCCGAACGACGGTCCGGTCGACCTCGTAGGTGCCGTTTCTGCTGATGGCGACGGTCGAGTAGCCGTGCAGAAGCGCCCGCACGTCGATGTCGGCCGTGTTGTTGCCCCACATGTCGGTGAAGAAATACCCGCTCATCTGGTTGGTCGAGCCTACCACGATCTCGACGGGCTCGCCGTCGGCCGGCTCCGCCACGGCGGGACAGGCCGTCAGAAGCATCAGAATCGCAAGGAGCCACGATAGGAACCGCTTATTCATGGTTACACCTCCGGTTGTTCTCGAGTGCCACAGCAATGGGTCAAATCCGGCAGGCGAGCGTCGCCGCCCACCCGCCGGACCACTCCGGCGCCGTTATTCGCTGCAATCGCCGACGTTCAGGCCACCCAGGCTGGCGCCTGTCGGAACCTCAAGATCCAGAATTGTAACATAGATCTGCGGTTCGTAGTACACGTTGATGACGTTCCTGTCCCTATCCGAGCGAATCGTCAGCGGGAGCCCCTCGACGCGCTGCATCGTGTAGCCGGGAACGGTGTTCGCAAGCACCCTCGGGCTGATGTCCGAGATCACCTGTTCGAGCTCCGCCGAAGGCACGGTTTCGCTTCGGTTCAGCGAGGGATTGCCGTTGTAGATGTAGTTGATCGTGTAGCCGACCGCCGCCCTTGGGGCGAAGTAGAAGTTGATCACATTCTCCGCGGGGTTCAGGCTGACCGTCAGGCTCTGGCTCAGCATCGCGTCGCCGCTGTCCGGGCGAATCTTGTACCTCGGAGTCGTGTTCGACATCACGTAGTAGCGATAGTCGCTGTACAGCTCTTGGTACGTGAAGCCGCGCACCGCGTTGGCGTACTCCGTGTAGACCTCGCCGGCCTTGACGTTGGTGATCAACCGGTCTGCCCAGACGCGCGTCGTCGTCGGGCCGCCGTCGTAGCGGTAGTAGTGCACCGTGTAGCTCGGCGCGGTCACGTTGATGTCGCCGTTGATCAAGGTCAGGTAGTAGTTCCCCGTCACGGCGTTGCCGTTTTCGTCGACGATTACCGCGCTCGAGATTACGAGCTTGCCGACATAGGTGCCCTCTCCGGTGATGTCGGTCGCCGGATTGAACGTGGAATCGAGCGTGACGTCGACGCTCTTGAGCGCGTGGCCGTCCGCCAGATTCAGCGCCGTTGCCATGCTGCCGTTCGCGATGGCCTCAGCGAGCTTGGCCGCGATGTCCTCGCCCCAGATGATGTTCAGGTCGCTTCCGTCGATCACGACGCGCCAGGGTTCCGGATTGTTCGGATCCACCGGGTCGCCGGGCTCCGGCGGCTCCTTGGGATCATCGGGGTCCTCCGGCGGGTCGATGATCGGCGGCAGGCCCCTGCGCACGATCTGCAGGTTGCTGGCATCGTAGTCGATGTCGTAGTTCGCGGTCGCGTCCGGGCCGCCTTCACCCACGGTGATTAAAGTCGCTCCCTCGTCAAAGGCCAACTTGTAGGGATAGAATCCCGCGTCCTTCTCAGAGCCGTCGATCTTGGCGGTGACTTTGTGGCCGTCTATCGGGCCGCTCTCCGCAGTCCCCCCGAGGCCGCTTGCAACGAACCCATTCTCACCGTGCAGCTTCCCGTCGTAGACGATACCGAGGTTGTGGTTGGCGGTGAGCCTAATGGGCCTGGCCAGAATCGTCAGCTTGCCCGCCCCGAACGTCAGATGATAGTTGGCCGACACGTCTTCCCCGCCGTTCATCAGTTTTGCATCGCTCGGAATCAGTTCGCCTGGGTATGTTCCGGCGTTTGTCTGCCCGCCCGCAATCGTCAGGCTCGTCAGCACGTCG
>JAAYZL010000058.1 GCA_012514855.1 Clostridiales bacterium | reverse complement strand
TGCGTTTGTCCATTATACTCCCTCGCCGAGCCGCGTTCCGGGCTCGATCGGCTTTCCCATCAGATACGCCTTCGCGGACATACTCTTCGCGTTCGGGGCCTGCATCTCGAGGATTTCGAGCGCGCCCTCGCCGCACGCGACGACGAGCCCGTCCCTGGCGGAGGCCCGGAGCACCGTCCCCGGCTCGCCGCGCCCGTCGACCGGCCTCGCCAGATACAGCTTCAGTTCGCCGGTATGCGCGACCGGCCACGGGTTCAGCCCGCGGATTTGACACGCGATTTCTTTGGCGGGGCGCGTCCAGTCTATGATGCCCATTTCCCTTTTGAGCATCGGCTGGTGCGTCGCCTCGGCGGGGTTCTGCGGTCTCGGCGCGATCTCGCCGCGGAGGTATTTTTCAAGCGTTTCAATAAGAAGCTCCGCGCCGAGCTCCGACAGCCGCTCGGTCAGCTCGCCCGCGGTCTCGTTTTCGCCGATTTCGGTCTCCTTTGAGAGCAGCATGTCGCCCGTGTCGATGCCCGCGTCGGTCAGCATCGTCGTGACGCCGGTCTTCGCCTCGCCGTTCAGGATGCACCAGTTGACCGGCGCCGCGCCGCGGTACTTCGGCAAGAGCGACGCGTGCACGTTGATCGTGCCCCGCTTCGGGATGTCCAGCAGCGCCTGCGAGAGGATCTGCCCGAACGCCGCGGTCACGCACAGGTCGGGCGCGAGCTCCTTGAGGCATTGCAGCCCGTCGGGGCGCCGGATCTTCTCAAACTGGAACACCGGCACGCCCCTCGACAGCGCGAACTCCTTGACCGGGCAGCACGCGACCCTGTGGCCGCGCCCGACCGGGCGGTCCGGCTGCGTGAACGCCGCGGCGACGTCGTATCCGGCGTCGATGAGCGCCCGGAGCGGCGGCACGGCGAAGTGCGGCGTGCCCATGAACGCGATCCTCATTCTGCCGCTTCCTCCCGGAGTTCGTCGGTCACGTCCTCGATCATCTTGTCGGTATACAGCACGCCGTCGAGGTGGTCGAGCTCGTGGCTGATCGCGATCGAGAGATATCCCTCGCCGCTGAGCTCCATCGGCTTCCCCTCGCGGTCGACCGCCTTGACGGAGACGCGCTCGGGGCGCTTGACGGTGCCGCGCCTGCCGGGAACCGACAGGCAGCCCTCGGCGTTGATCATCTCGCCCTCCGCCTCGACGATCTCGGGGTTGACGAGCTCGATCAGCCCGTCGCCGACGTCGATCACGACGCAGCGCTTCAAAACCCCCACCTGCACCGCCGCCAGCCCCGCGCCGTCGGCCTCGTACATCGTGTCGGCCATGTCGTCCAAAAGCGTCCACAGCCGCTTGTCGAATTTCTCCACCGGCCGGGAGCGCTTGCGCAACAGCTCGTCCCTGCCCTTTTCCAGTATCCTGCGCGTCGCCATACTCATTTTTCTCCTACAACGAATTGGCCGGGTTGACTTCCAGCTCCGCGCGCGCGCCGCTCTCCGCGTCCGCGAGGCGCTGCATCCGAGCGGTGATCGCCCGGACGTCGGCCTTGAAATACATCTTCAGAAACACCTGGTAGCGGTATTCGCCGCGGAGCCGCCGGACCGGGCAGTCGCGCTGCCGGAATTTCACGACGTCCGGCATGTGCCCGCCCGACTCCAGAAACTCCGAGAGCTCCCTTTCCGCGCGCTCGGACGCCGCCTTCGCCGCTTCCTCGTCCGGCGAGGAGAACACGATGCGCGCGATGACCGTGAACGGCGGGTACAGCGCGCTCCTGCGGTAGGCGCTCTCCCGGAGGTAAAACGCCCGAAAATCCTGGCTCGCGGCGAGCTTGATGCCGTAGTGGTCGGGCTCGTACGTCTGCAAAATCACCGTGCCGGGGTGCTCGGCGCGGCCCGCGCGGCCCGCCATCTGCGTGATCAACTGGAACGTGCGCTCGACGCTGCGGTAGTCCGGCAGGTTCAAAGACATGTCCGCCGCGACGACGCCGACGAGCGTCACCTCCGGAAAATCGAGCCCCTTCGCGATCATCTGGGTTCCGACGAGCACGTCCGCCTCGCCGTCCCGGAACGAATCGAGGATCTTGCGGTGCGCGTCCTTGCCGCGGGTCGTGTCGAAGTCCATGCGCAGGCACTTCGCGTCCGGGAACCGGCGCTCGACCTCCTGCACCACCTGCTCGGTTCCCACGCCGAAGAACTTGATGTAGCGGCTGCCGCACGCGGGGCAGGTTGCCGGAACCGGCGATTCGCGGCCGCAGTAGTGGCACCGGAGCGCGCCGTCGTGCTGATGGTAGGTCAGCGAAACGTCGCACTGGTCGCAGCGCGCGACGTAGCCGCACTTCCGGCACGAGACGAAGCTCGAGTGGCCGCGGCGGTTGATCAGCAGCATCGCCTGCCGCCCGGTGTCGATGCACAGCCGCAGTTCCTCGGAGAGCCGCGCGCTCAGGATCGAGCGGTTGCCGCGCTCGAACTCGCGGCGCATGTCGACGACCTCGATTGCGGGGAGCGGCCGCCCGGTCACGCGCTCGGGAAGCTCGATCAGTTGCAATCGGTTTTCCGGCCGGACGCCGGGCATCGCGCGCATGTAGCTCGCGACCGACGGCGTCGCGCTGCCGAGCACGAGCACCGCGCCGGCACTCTCCGCGCGCCTCTGCGCGACCTCGCGCGCGTCGTAGCGCGGCCTGCGGTCGGACTGATAGCTTCCCTCGTGCTCCTCGTCGACGACGACCGCGCCGAGGTCTTTGACCGGCGCGAACGCCGCCGAGCGCGCGCCGACGACCACGCGCGCGGCGCCGGAGCGAATCCTGCGCCACTCGTCGAAGCGTTCGCCGGCGGACAGCCCGGAGTGCAGGACCGCCGCGTCGCCCCCGAACCGCTGGTGAAACCAGCGAACCATCTGCGGCGTCAGCGCGATCTCCGGGACGAGCACGATCGCGGTCTTGTGAAGCTCCAGCGCGCGGCGCACGAGCCGTATGTAGACCTCGGTCTTTCCCGAGCCGGTGATGCCGTGCAGCAGAAACCGCCCGCCGCCGCCCTCGAGCGCCCCGTTCAGCTCCCGGACGGCCCGGGCCTGATGGCGCGTCAATTCCGGGTCCGGAAGCGGCGCTCCCCTCAGTTGCGCGGGCTGGCGGCGCTGTTCGACCTCGTAGATTTCGACGACGCCCTTCTTGGCGAGCGCCGAGAGCGCCGACGGGTTCAGAGACGCCGTTTCGAGGTCGCCGGACTTCAGCGCGTCGACGATCTCCCTCTGCCGCTCGCCGCGCATCGGCGCGTCCGGAAGGATCAGCTTCGCCATCCTGCGCCGCTTCTCGCGGACGCGCCCGCCGCGCATCTCGGAGGGCAGCATCAATCGGAGCGCCTCGACGAGGTTGCAGTTGTACTTCTCCCGCATCCAGTTGGCGAGCGAAATCATCTCCCCGGGAAGCGCGTCCTCCGGAAAGCGAATCCGCAAAATCGGCTTCACGCGCGCGGGGTCGAGCGCGGTTTTTTCCGTCAGCCCCACGACGAAGCCGTCGACGCGCCTGGGCCCGAACGGCACCTCGACCTGCTGGCCGACCGCGATTTCGACGCCCACGGGAACCGAATAGGTGAACACGTGGTCGAGCGCGTCGGACGCGAGGTCGACGATGACGTCCGCGTACATCAGAACATCTCCGCGATGCGGTTCAAAATGGCCTCGGCGATCTCCCGCTTGCCGCTCATCGGAATCTCGCGCGCGTCGACCCTGGAAAACAGCGTGACGGCGTTCGTGTCGGACTGGAAGCCCGCGCCGGGCCGGGTGATGTCGTTCGCGACGACCAGGTCGGCGTTCTTCTTTTCGAGCTTCTTGAGCGCGTTTTTCTGGAGGTCGTTCGTCTCCGCCGCGAACGCGACGAGTATCTGCCCCGGCCGCTTGCGCTCGCCGAGCGCCTGCGCGACGTCCGCCGTGTTTTCGAGCTCGAGCGTCAGCCCCGCGCCGCTTTTCTTGATCTTCGTCGGCGACACGCTCCTGGGCCGGAAGTCCGCGGGCGCGGCGGCCTGGATCACGATGTCGGCGGCCTCGGCGGATGCCAAGACGCGCTCCGAGAGCTCTGCCGCGCTCGTGATCGACACGTACTCGACCCCCTCCGGCGCCCTAAGCGTCACCGGGCCGGAGATCAGCGTGACCTCGGCGCCGCGGTCTCGCGCGGCCTCGGCGATCGCGAAGCCCATCTTGCCGGACGAGCGGTTCGAGAGGAAGCGCACGGGGTCGAGCATCTCGCGCGTCGGGCCGGCGGTCACGAGCACGCGCTTTCGCTCGAAGTCGCGGAGCGGGTGTAATATCTTCCCGATGGCTTCGACGATGTCCTCCGGCTCCGCCATGCGGCCGACGTCCTCGTCGCCGCAGGCGAGCTTGCCGCGCGCGGGGCCGATGAAGCGCACGCCCCAGCGCGAGAGCGTCTCGACGTTTCGCTGGTTCGCGCGGCAGTTCCACATCGCCGTGTTCATCGCGGGCGCGAGCAGCACCGGGCAGCGCATCGCCATCATCGCGGTCGACAGGAGGTCGTCGGCGATGCCGTTCGCGAACTTGCCGAGGCAGCTCGCGGTCGCGGGCGCGACGGCGAGGATGTCGGCCCACTTCGCCAGCGATATGTGCGCCATGTTGTCGCGCGGGGCGAACAGGTCGAGGCTGACGGGATAGCCGCTGAGCGTCTCCAAGGTCAAAGGCGCGATGAACTCCGTCGCGTGCACGGTCATCACGACGCGCACCTGGGCGCCGCGCTTTTTCAGAAGCCCGATCAGCTCCGCGGCGCGGTAGGCGGCGATTCCCCCGGTGACGCCCAGCGCGATTTTTTTGTCGGTCAGCATGCTCTTGCCCTCCGGAACCTGCTATTCGAGTTCGTCGGACGTGCCGCGCGCGTAGTTGATGAGGCCGCGGTTGATCTCCTCGATCGCGATGGCGAGCGGCTTCGTCTCGCGGGTGTCGATCAGGGGAAGGCTTCCGGAGATCAGCTCCCGGGCGCGCTTCGAGGCTTCCACGGCGAGTGTGTAGCGGCAGTCGACCTTTTCCAGCAGTTCTCCGATGGGCGGTTCGATCATCATACGGGGTTCCTCCTTACTCTCTTTTGAGCGACTGGGACAGCGCGTTCAGAAAGCGCATGCGGTGCTTCGTTTTGAGCCGCATCGCGGTGATGATGGCATAGGCCTGCTCGATCGCCAGATCGAGCGCGTCGGGAACCGCGTCCCAGTCCTCGTGGACGATAATATAGTCGTAGCGGTACGCCTGCTCGACCTCGCGCGCGGCGTTGTGGAGGCGGACTTTGAGCGCGTCCTCGCCCTCGGTGCCGCGCCCGCGCAGCCGCTTTTCGATGTTCTCGCGGCTGGGCGGGCAAATGAAGATGCCGGTGACCTCGCTGTCCTGCTCCATCGCCTGCAAACACCCCTGCACGTCGATCTCGAGGATCAGGTCGTGGCCCTGCGCGAGCTGCTCCTGCACCGTCTGCCGAAGCGTCCCGTAGCGGTTCTGGTGGACGTAGGCCCACTCGTAGAACTCGCCCTTCCCGACGAGCTCGTCGAACCGCTCGTCGCTTACAAAGTGGTAGTGCACGCCGTCGATCTCTCCGGGCCTCGGCGCCCTGGTCGTGCAGGACACCGAAAGCCCCACGTCCGGATACTTTTCCACGAGCTTCTTGGCAATCATGGATTTTCCCGCTCCCGCGGGGCCGGAGATCACGAACAGCAGCCCTCTCCGTTCCATAGGAAATCCCCCCCATGCCGTTATTTTGTTCGGAACCACTCAATATCACTCAATGTTCTGCAACTGTTCGCGCAGTTTCTCGATTTCGGCCTTGCCGTCCATCGCGAGGCGCGTGATTTCGATGTCCTGCGACTTCGAGGAGATGGTGTTGACCTCGCGGTTCATCTCCTGCACGAGGAAGTCCAGCTTCCTGCCCGCGGGCTCGGGCTGCCTGAGATATTCCCGGAGCTGGAGGATGTGGCTTGAAAGCCTGACGAGCTCCTCGTCGATCGCCGCGCGGTCGGCCATCAGCGCGACCTCCTGCAGAAGCCTCGCCTCGTCGACCTGCCGGTCGATCAGCTCCTGAACGCCCGCGCGGAGCCTTTCCATGTACTGTCGGACGGTTCCGGGATAGCGGTTTCGGATGCCCCCGACGATCTGCTCCAGCGCCGACGCGCGGGCATCCATGTCGGTTCTAAGCGCCTCCCCCTCCCGGCCGCGCATCAGCGCCAATTCGTCGAGCGCCCCCTCGAGCGCGTCCGAAAACAGTTTGGAAAGCGCCTCGCGGTCCTCCTCCGCCTCGGAAATCTGAAAGACCTCCGGGAGCCTGAGCACGTTGAGCAGCGTCCGGTCGTCCGGCAGGCCGGGGATTTCGTCCATCGAGCGCATGTAGGCGTCGAGAAGTCCCCGGTCGACGGTCACGGCCCTCGCGTCCTGCCGGAAATTGCGATAGGTGAAAAACGCGTCGACGTGCCCGCGGGACAGCCGCCGACCGATCCTCTTTCGCGCCTCCTCCTCCAGAAACAAAAAGCTCCTGGGAAGGCGCAGGTTCAGATCCAGAAAGCGGTGGTTGACGCTTTTCAGCTCAACCGTGAGCTGCCGCCCGTCGAGCTCGCCGGACGCGCGCCCGTATCCCGTCATGCTGTTGATGCTTCTTCGCCTCCCGAAGTTTCTCCAATTTGGATTATACCATATTTCCCCCGCGGGCTCCACCTCCCCACCGTGAAAATTTCAAAATTTTTATCACTCCATCCATGAATTCCATTTGCATAGACGGTTGTAATTTGCATAAAGGAATGGTATAATCGGTATTGACATTAAGCATCCGTTACAGCTTTGCGGAAAGAGGGTGGCGCGATATGGCGGAAGTCCTGCTTCAGATGCGTGGAATCCAGAAGTATTTTCCGGGCGTGCACGCGCTGGACGACTGCCGGTTCGAGTTGAGAAGCGGCGAGGTGCACGCGCTGGTCGGGGAAAACGGCGCGGGCAAGTCGACGATGATGAAGGTGCTGACCGGCGTGTACCAGAGAGACGCCGGCGAGATTCTGATCGACGGAAAGCCCGCCGAAATCCACAACACGCGCGACGCGCAGGCGCTGGGCATCTCGATCATCCATCAGGAATTGAACCTGATGAAGGATCTGACGGTCGCCGAGAACATATTCATCGGCCGCGAGCCGAAGCGCGGCGTGATGCTCGACAAAAAGAAGCAGAACCGCATGGCGCAGGAGCTGCTCTCGAGCCTTTCGATCGACATACCGCCGACGACGGGCGTCGGGAAGCTGACCGTCGCGAAGCAGCAGATGGTCGAGATCGCGAAGGCGCTGTCGTTTGAGAACACGCGCATTTTAATCATGGACGAGCCGAGCGCCGCGCTCACCGAGACCGAGATCGGAGAACTCTTCCGCTTCATCCGCGAGCTCAAGGCGCGCGGCGTCGGCATCGTGTACATATCGCACCGGATGGGCGAGCTGGGACAGATTTCCGACCGCATCACGGTGCTTCGCGACGGCCAGTACATCGGAACCGTCGCGACCGACGACGTCACCGTGGACGACATCATCCGCATGATGGTCGGCCGCGTGATCTACGAGCAGCCGAAGGAGAAGAGCAACGTGCCCCCGGGCGCGCCGGTCGTGCTGGAGGCCAGGGACCTGCGCTCGCGCGAGGTCAAGGGCGTCTCGTTCGAGCTGAAAAAGGGCGAGATATTGGGCTTCGCGGGGCTGATGGGCGCCGGCCGCACCGAGACCGCGCGGCTCATCGTCGGCGCGGACAGGCGCTATTCCGGCGAGATATACGTCAACGGCAAGAGGGCCGACATCAAGAGCCCGTCCGACGCGGTGCAGGCGGGGATCGGGTATCTCTCCGAGGACCGCAAGCGCTACGGGCTGTGCCTGCCGCTGTCGGTCGCGGACAACGTCGCGCTCGCGACGCTCGAGGACTTCACCGGCGCCGTCGTCGTCAACGACCGGAAGGTGCGCCAGGTCGCGCACGAGTACCGCGAGCGCATCAGCATCAAGGCGCCGACGGTCGACACGAAGGTCGTGAGCCTGTCCGGCGGAAACCAGCAGAAGGTCGTGGTCGCGAAGTGGCTGGTGCGCAACTGCGACATCCTGATCTTCGACGAGCCGACCCGCGGCATAGACGTCGGCGCGAAGTCGGAGATCTACAAGCTGATGCACCAGCTCGTCGGCGAGGGGAAGTCGATCATCATGATCTCCTCGGAGATGCCGGAGCTTTTGCGCATGTCCGACCGGATACTCGTCATGTGCGAGGGCGAAAAGACCGGCGAGCTCGACATCCAGGAGGCCACGCAGGAAAAGATCATGGCGCTCGCCGCGCCCAGAATTTAGGAGGGGTAGCATGCAAAACGCGGTCGGAAAGAAGAAGATCAACTACCAGAAGCTGCTGGCTCCGTCGGCGCTCGTGATCCTGTACATCTTTTTCGCGATCTTCGGAAAGAACTTCCTGAGCTTGGAGGGCGTCAAGCAGATCCTCCAGTCGTCCTATTACATAGGCTTCATGGCGGCGGGCGTGACCTTTGTCATCATCACCGGCGGCATCGACCTCTCGATCGGAACCGTCATGATGTGCTCGGCCTTGATCGGCGGACTCGCGTTCACGAGCTGGGGCTGGCCGGTGTGGCTCGCGCTGTTCCTCGTTCCGCTGGTCGGGTTGTTCTTTGGCTTCTGCAACGGCGTGCTGGTCGCGAAGCTGAAATTGCCGCCGTTCATCGCGACGCTGGGCACGATGCTCGTCTCGCAGGGGTTCGGCTCGATC
The DNA here is from genome assembly GCA_012514855.1 of Clostridiales bacterium. The sequence continues at coordinate 2,553 of JAAYZL010000058.1, read as the reverse complement.
GTCTCGGGCGTCCGGACGATGTACTACCCGACGGTCGGCTCGCCCGACCAGTGGTTCCGCTCGGTGTTCTACATCCACGGGGATTTCTGGGTCGGCGCAATCTGGCTGCTCGGCGCGTACTTCCTCGCGGCGTTTTTGCTCAACAAGACGCGCTTCGGGCGCTACAACTTCGCGATCGGCTCGAACGAGGAGGCCGCGAGGCTCTCGGGAATCAGGGTCGACAACTGGAAGATCGCGATCCACGCGGTGTGCGGTCTGTTCGCCGGGCTCGCGGGCATCTTCTACGGCGCGGCGTACACGACGATCACGCCCGGCAAGGGCAACGGCGAGGAGCTGAACGCGATCGCCGGCGTCGTCATCGGCGGAACGTCGATGGCCGGCGGCAGCGGCACGATGGCCGGCACCTTGATCGGCGTATTGATCATGGCGACGCTCAAGAAGGGGCTCTCGTCGGTCGGGCTGCAGGCGCACTTTCAGACGTTCTTCACCGGCTTCGTCGTCATCGGCGCGGTGCTCCTCGACAACGCGCGCAACCGCGCGGCCAGCCGCGTGAAGATCAGCTCGCCATCGGCGTCCAAACCATGAAATTTCAACGCGCAAGCGATTGAAATAAAAGAAACAGGAGGGAATTATCCATGAAGAAGGTCTTTGCACTGGTGCTGGCCCTTATGCTCGTGCTCGGCATGACTGCCGTGGCGGAGGCGCCGATGTACATCTCGGTCATCTCCAAGGGCGAACAGCACGCGTTCTGGCAGGCCGTCCGGAAGGGCTGCGACGACGCGGCCAAGGAATACGGCGTCGAGATGTACTACTACGGGCCGCCGTCCGAGGCGGACATCCAGCTGCAGGTTGAGGCGGTCAACGGCGAACTGATGAAGGAGCCGGCCGCGCTCGCGCTGGCGGCGCTGTCGACCGAGTCGGTCATGGCGCAGCTCGCGGAGTGCATCGAGAAGGGCATTCCGGTCATCGGCTTCGACTCGGGCGTGCCGAACGCCCCGGCGGGCTCGATCTACGCGACCGCCTCCACGAACAACCAGAACGCCGCGGCGCTGGCCGCCGAGGAGTTCCTCAAGCTCGAGGGCTTCGCGGACGCGCTGAAGGCCGGCACCCCGGAGAAGCCCGTCGTGATCGCGGTCCTCTCGCAGGACGCGACCTCCGAGTCCGTGACCGGCCGCACGACCGGCTTCGTCAACAGGATGAGCGAGCTGGCCGGGGAGTACAACACCGTCTCCGTGCAGGGGCATGACCTCTGGGCGAAGCCGGCCGAGGGCGCGGGCGTGATCATCCACGTCGAGATCGCCGCCACCCCCGAGATCACCGACGTGACCAACGCCGCGAGCGCGGTTCTGAACCTGGACAACCTCTACGCCGTGTTCTGCTCGAACGAGGGCACCGTGAACGGCTTCCTGGCCGCCACGTCCTCGGGCGCGGACCTGGCCGACGGCGCTCCGTTCGGCGACCTGATCGTGGCCGGCTTCGACGCGGGTTCCCCGCAGAAGAACGCCGTGCGCCAGGGCTGGTTCGTGGGCTCCGTCACGCAGGACCCGTACAGGATCGGCTATCTCGCGGTTGAGCTGGCCGTCAAGGCCGCCACCGGCGAGGAAGTCGCCGACGTCGACACGGGAGCTCAGTGGTACACCGCCGAGAACATCGACGTGCCCGAGATCGCGCTGCTCGTGTACGACTAAACAACCCGCAACGAAAAGGCCGCCGCGCTCGAAAGGGTGCGGCGGCCTTGTTTCAGGGAAGCGGTCGGGATGTGCCGTCGCATGCGTGCCCGCCCCGGTGCGCCTCCTTCCTTCGCGCGCTCGCCGCCTTGCCCATGCCGATGCACCCGCCGTTGAATGCATTGCGCCGCGATTGCCCCGCCGCGCGGTGGACATCGCGTCGACTGCGGTTGACGTTTTTCCATTTCGGAGTATAATGGTTACATGTTAGCATAAGAAAGCGAGGGGGCCGCCGTGTTCACATCCCGCCTGAAGAGCGAGCGGACCGACGCGCTGGTTCGGGCGCTGATCGCCCTGGACAGCGAGGAGGGCGTCTACCGCGTGCTCGAGGATCTGCTCACCATCCGCGAGGTCGCGGACCTGTCGCAGCGGCTGGAGGTCGCGTTTTTGCTCCGCGACGGCGCGACGTACGCCGAGATCGTCGAGAAGACCGGCGTCTCGACCGCGACGATCGGGCGCGTGAACCGCTGCCTCAACTACGGCGCGGGCGGCTACCAGCTCATCTTTGAAAAGTTCAACAAGGAGAACGCATGATCGATCTCAACCAACTGAACCCCCGGCAGCGCCTCGCGGTCGAGACGACCGAAGGGCCGCTGCTCGTTCTTTCGGGCGCGGGCAGCGGAAAGACCCGCGTGCTCACCTACCGCGTCGCGCACCTGATCGAGAGGGGCGTGCCCGCGTGGAAGATCTTGGCGATCACCTTCACGAACAAGGCGGCGAAGGAGATGGCCGAGCGCATCGCGAGGCTCGCGGGAGAGGGCGCGAAGGACGCGTGGGTGTCGACCTTCCACGCCTGCTGCGCGAGAATCCTCCGGCGCGACATCGA
>JAAYZL010000419.1 GCA_012514855.1 Clostridiales bacterium | reverse complement strand
CGTCGACGCCGCGCTTTTCGCACTCGAGCGACAGCGTGCCCAGGATGTCGTCCGCCTCGAAGTTCTCCTTTTCGAGGATCGCGATGCCCATCCGCCGGATCAGGTCGCGGATGACCGGGTCCTGCTGTCGGAGCTCGTCGGGCATGGGCTTCCGGGTCGCCTTGTAGCCGTCGAACAGGTCGCTGCGGAAGGTGCGGTGGCCGACGTCGAACGCGACTAAGACGGCGTCCGGCTTCTCGTCCTGCAATACCCGAAACAGCATCAGCAAAAACCCGTGCACGGCGTTCGTCGGCGTGCCGTCCGGCGCGGTCATGGGCGTGGTCAAAGCGTGGAACGCCCGGTACATCAGGCTGTACCCGTCCAAAAGCACGAGCTTTTCGGCCATGCCCATCCCTCCCCATACTCATATAACCGTTATTCTATATCATTTTCCCCTGAAACGCAATCATCATTCCGCGGTTTCAATGTGAAAAAAAAGCGGCATATATGGACAGCGGCGCGCGCGCGTGCTAATATAAAGGGTGTTGGATTTTGGAAGGAGCATGCGCTTTATGAGGGTCGCCGCGGGAATTCTGTCGGTTGTCGCGCTTCTGCTGGTCGTGCTGATCGCGAGTTTTTTTGCCGGAGGGACGCTTTCGGTCGGCGCGCGCGCCGTGTCCGTGCCGGCGTCGGACGCCCTGCAGGCGTTTGATTCGGTCGTGGAAGTGCTGGACGCGGGCATCGCCCCGCAGGTTTTTTCCGGGGAGGAGATCGGGGACGCGTCCGGCTACGTGCTGATCGACATCAACTTCGATCTCAAGAACCGCGGCCTGTTTTCGGCCGAGTGGCTGGCGGCGGAGATCCTGCCGGGCGAGGGCGACATCGCGGTCTACTCCCGGAGCGCCGAGGTGCTCGGCGTCCCGGCGCGCGGAAGCGAAACGCTCAACCTGAAGCTGATCGCGCGCGCGGACCAGGACCCGGAGGGGCGCGAGCTCCTGATCGAATACTATGTGCTCGGCATGAAGCGCACCGCGAAGATCGCCTGTTCGCAGTAGGGAGGGACGTTTGATGCAGCCGTATCCGCTCTTGATGACCCCGTATTTCCGGCACGGCGGGGAGACGCCGTGGGGGGGCGCGCTGCTTAGGGACGCGTTCGGAAAGCCCGCGCCGGACGGCCCGGTCGGGGAGAGCCTCGAGGTTTCGGCGCTGCCGGGCAGAGAGAGCGTCGTCCGGAACGGGGAGCTCGCGGGGAGGACGCTCTCCGAAGTCCTCGCGCTCTGGGGCGAGGCGCTGACCGGTCAACCCGGCGGGGAGTTTCCGCTGCTGTTAAAGCTCCTGGACGCGCGCGAGCCGCTGTCGGTGCAGGTGCATCCGGGCGACGAATACGCGCTCGAACACGAGGGGAAGCCCGGCAAGAGCGAGGCGTGGGTCGTGCTGAGCGCGGAGCCGGGCGCGACGTTGTGCTGCGGGCTCAGGGACGGCGCGCCGCCGCTCGATCGGCTCGCCGAATCCGGGGAAATTGAAAATTGGCTCAACTGGGTCGACGCGCGGCCCGGCGACGTGTTCTACCTGCCCAACGGCACCGTGCACGCGCTCGGCGCGGGACTGGTCTGCTACGAGATTCAGCAGCCGTCCGACGCGACCTACCGCGTCTGGGACTGGGGGCGCGTCGGGGCGGACGGCCGGCCGCGCGATCTGCACGTCGAAAAGGCGCTCGACGTGAGCGTTCCGGGCCGGAGGCTTTCGAAGGCTCGCGGCGCGACGGAGCTTGTCGAGGGCGGCAGCGCGACGCACTACATCCTGGACAAGCACTTCCAGCTCTCGCGGCTCAACGTGTCCGGCACGATGCCGCTCCCGGCCGGGCGGATGCTGCTTTTGACGCCGATCGCGCCGATGACGCTCTTCTGGCCGGGCGGCGGGCTCGCGCTTTCGCCGTTCGACTGCGCGCTCGTGCCCGCGGGGCTTCGCGGTGCCGCGCTCGACGGGGACGGCTGGGCGCTCTGCTCTGCGCTCCCCGACCGCGAGCGGCTCGAACGGGCGCTCGGCGGCCGGATCGCGGACGTCGCGGGCGAAATCTGACGCGGGGGGTGTTTCCGTGGTCAAGCTGACGGAATCCGACCGCGAGCGCATATTCGACTACATCGCTTTGGAGCCGGAGATGGCGCTGTTCATCTACGGCGACGTCGAGAACTTCGGCGTCGACGGAGGGCCGGTCGAGGTGTTCGCGTCCGTAAACGGGAACGAGTGGAATTGCCTGCTGCTCAAGTATTGCGAGATGTATATCCTCTACGCGCGGCGCGAGGACTATCCGGCGGCGGAGGTCGCCGCGTTCTTGCATGACAGGGAAGTCGAGCGCCTGAGCGGAAAGGCGAGCCTCGTGAAAAAGCTCGCGCCGTTTTTTCCGGACAGGCGCGCGACCACGATGTATATGAGCCGGCTGGCCGCGCTCGGGAGCGGCTTTCCGCGCCCGCTGCCGGACGGCGCGGAGCTTCGTCGGCTCGGGCCCGAGCGCGCGGGGGACATCGCGGAGCTGCTCTCCGGCATCGAGGAGTTCGCCGACAGCTACCGCGGCGAGAACGCCGTCGAGAGGGGCGCCGGGCGGATACGCGACAGCCTCGAGCACGGGGGCATGCAGTTCGGCGTGTACGTGGGGGATCGGCTCGTCTCGACCGCGAACACGACCGCGGCGAACAGCCGGAGCGCGATGGTCGTCGCGGTCGCGACGCTCCCCGGCCACCGCGGGCACGGCTACGCGTCCCACGCCGTCGCGAAATTGTGCGAGGAGAGCCTTGCGGAGGGCAAGCGCTTCCTGTGCCTGTTCTACGACAACCCGGACGCCGGGCGCATCTACCAACGGCTCGGGTTCGAGACCGTCGGGGAGTACGCGATGCTCCGATAAACGATCACCGCCCGTGCCGAAGCACGGGCGGTTCAGCGTGTCGACAAAGTCGCCACGCTATCCGGGAAATGCAGGATTGCATTCCCCGGAATTCAGGAT
>JAAYZL010000418.1 GCA_012514855.1 Clostridiales bacterium | reverse complement strand
GCCGAGCTCGGCGGCGGCATACGGCTGAACCGCGAGCGCGGCTGGGCGTGGATCTGCCCGGACGAGAAGCGCCCGCTGTGCAGGATCGTGTCCGAGAGCACGGACGCCGAGTTCGCGAGCGAGCTGTGCGACTTCTGCGAAAAGACGCTGAAACAGAAATTGCAAGGAAAATAAAACGGAGGGCGGTTCGTGCGAGCCGCCCTCTTGATTTATGCCTTTTTGACCATCGGTCCCTTCGGCGTGTCCTCGATGATGTAGCCCATTTCAAGCACCTGTTGCCGTATCTGGTCGGCGAGCGCGAAGTCCTTCGCCTTCTTCGCGGCGGCGCGCTGTTCGACGAGCTCCTTGACCTCCTCCGGCGTCGCGTCGAATTCCTTGCGGAGAAGCCCGAGCACGTCGGTCATCGTCCCGAGCGCATTGAGCCCCGCGTCGATCGCCGACCGCGCGCTGTCCGCGGTCAAAGACGAGTTCATGTCGCGCACGTGCTCGAAGATCGCGGCGAGCGCGTCGGCGGTGTTCAGGTCGTCCGACATCGCCGCGTCGAACGCCCCGACGGCCTTTTGAGCCCGCTCGGCAAACGCCTGTTCGCCCGCGTTCATCTCCCGCTCCGGCGCGTGCTCGCGGTTGAACAGCGCCGTGTTGCGCGCGGTGTATAGCCGCTCGAGCGAGCTCGTCGCCTGCTCGATCAGCTCGCGCGAGAAGTTGATGGGGCTCCGGTAGTGCGCCGACAGCATGAACAGCCGGACGGCCTCCGCATCGTACTCCTTCAGGATGTCGCGCACCATGAAGAAATTGCCCTCGGACTTCGACATCTTCCTGTTGTCGACGTTGATGTGGCCGTTGTGCATCCAGTATTTCGCAAACGGCTTCCCCGTCGCGCCCTCGGACTGCGCGATCTCGTTCTCGTGGTGCGGGAAGATCAGGTCGACGCCGCCGCAGTGGATGTCGAACGTGTCCCCCAAATACTTCATGCTCATCGCCGAGCACTCGATGTGCCAGCCGGGCCGCCCCTCGCCCCACGGGCTCTTCCAGAACGGCTCGCCGGGCTTTTGCGCCTTCCACAGCGCGAAGTCCATCGGGTGGCGCTTGACCTCCCCCCCCTCGACCCGCGCGCCGCTCTCGAGGTCGTCGAGGTTCTGGCCGATCAGCTTCCCGTAGTTCGCGCGGTAGGCCTGCGTGTCGAAGTAGACGTCCCCGCCGACCGCGTACGCGAGCCCCTTCGCCTCGAGCTTTTTGATGATCGCGATGATCTCCCCGATGTGCTTCGTCGCCCTCGGGTGCACGTCCGCCGCCTGAACGCCGAGCGCCTGCGCGTCCTTGAAGTACTCGGCGATGTACTTCTCGGCGATCTGGTCGACGGTCGTGCCCTCCTCGTTCGCGCGCCGGATCAGCTTGTCGTCGATGTCGGTGAAGTTCTGCACATAGGTTACGTCGTAACCGATGTGCTTCAGGAACCTGCGCAGCGTGTCGAAGAGTATGAACGGGCGCGCGTTTCCGATGTGGAAGTAGTTGTATACCGTCGGGCCGCAGGCGTAGATGCCGACCTTTCCCTCCCGAACCGGCACGAACGGCTCCTTTTTGCGCGTCAGCGTGTTGAAGATCTGCATACGTGTTCCTCCTTAAAATACAAAGCAGCCGCGCCCCAACAGAGGCGTGGCCGCGGTTCCACTCTGAATTTCGCTCGACGCCGTAACGTGGCGGACGTCCGCGCCTGGGGGAAATTCCCCTTCGGCGCGGCGACTCCGGGGCGCACGCTTCGGCGGGTCTTTGTCTCGGCGGCTCGCAGCCGGTGGCCGCCGATCTCTTGGACGCATGGCCGCCTACTCTTCCCGTTCATCGTCTGTCCGACCATTATACGGCACGAATGCCCGTTCGTCAAGCAATTTTCCACTTTTCATTTCGTCAATTCTCTGTTACAATAACTGGTAATGAGAATACTATGGAGGGATTTGTTTGAAGCTGATATCCTGGAACGTCAACGGCCTGCGCGCGTGCGTGAAGAAGGGCTTTGTCGAGAGCGTTCTCTCGCTCGACCCGGACGTCATCTGCCTGCAGGAGATCAAGATGAGCGAGGAGGACGGCGCGGTCGAGCTGCCGGGCTACGTGAAGCTCTACAACCCCGCGGAGAAGAAGGGCTATTCGGGGACGGCGGTGTTCTCGCGCGTTCCGATGCTCTCCTGCGCCACCGGCTTGGGAATTGACGAGCACGACCGCGAGGGCCGCGTGATCGCCTGCGAGTTCGAGGACTTCACGCTCGTCTGCTGCTACACGCCGAACTCGCAGGACGGGCTTCGGCGGCTCCCCTACCGCATGCAGTGGGAGGACGCGTTCCGCGAGTACCTCGTGTCGCTCGACGCCAAGAAGCCGGTCGTCGTCTGCGGCGACCTCAACGTCGCGCACACGGAGATCGACCTCAAAAACCCGAAGACGAACCGCATGAACGCCGGCTTCACCGACGAGGAGCGGCAGAAGTTCACGGAGCTTCTGGCGGCGGGCTTCGTCGACACGTTCCGGCACTTCTACCCCGACCTCACCGGTGCGTACTCGTGGTGGAGCTACATCGGCGGCGCGCGGTCCCGGAACGCCGGCTGGCGCATCGACTACTTCGTCGCCTCCGAGCGGCTCCGCGACCGGCTCGAGTCCGCCGCGATACACGCCCACATCCTGGGAAGCGACCACTGCCCTGTGGAACTGGTGCTCAAATAGCGGGTTTCGGAGAAAAAAGCGCGGGTTTGGGAGCATTTCCCTTGCAATGCCCGCCGCGTTGCGCTACAATGTCGCTCGGAGGTGTGCCCATGAAGACGAGGCGAATCAAGTCCGCGATCCCGGTGTATCTGGCGGCGCTCATATGGCTTCTGTTCGGCCTGTTCTCGCCGATCTACAAGGTGATCTTCATCGTGATCGCCGCGTGCGCGTCGTTCGCCGCATACCTCGTGGCCTCGGCGTTTCTGCCGGGGCGCGTCGTCGAGTTCGAAAAGGCCGCCGCGACCGGCGTCGGCGCGATCGACCGCCAGATCGACGAGGGTCGCAGGGCGATCCGGAGCCTCGTCGAGGCGAACGACGCCATCCCCGACGAGGCGATCTCCGCGCGTCTGCAGCGGATGACCGACGCGGGCTACAAGATCTTCGACGCGCTCGAGGCGGACGTTTCGCGCGCTTCGCAGGTGCGCAAGTTCATGAGCTACTACCTGCCGACCTCGGACAAACTGCTCAAGCAGTACCGCGTGTTCATGGAGAGCGGCTCCTCCGGCGAGACCGTCTCCGGCGCGATGCGCAGCGTCGAGAACAGCCTCGAGATGATCGCGTCCGCGTTTGAAAAGCAGCTCGACAGCCTGTACAAGCACCGGGCGCTCGACATAGAGACCGACATAGACGTGCTCGAGACGATGCTCAAGTCCGACGGCATCGGAGCCGGTCAATCAAAATAGAGGAGGAAACGAAAATGTCCGAGATCAAGCTCACGCTGGATACCACGCCCGCGGCCGCCGTTGCCGCCGCCCCCGCCCCCGTCCTCGATGCCGACGCGCCCCTGAAGGCGCCCGAGGCGGTCGAGGAGCCGCGCTTCACGCCCGAGGAACAGGCGCAGATCGACGAGTTCTCGAAGAAGATCGACGTCAAGGACTCGAACCTCGTGTTCTCCTACGGCACGAGCGCGCAGCAGAGCATCGCCGAGTTCTCGGACGCGGCGCTCAAGAACATCAAGACGAAGGACCTGGACGAGGTCGGCGACATGATCGCGGGGCTCGTCGGCGAGCTGCAGGGCTTTTCCGCCGACGACGAGGAGAAGAAGGGGCTGTTCGGCTGGTTCAAGAAGCAGACGGACAAGCTGCAGTTGATGAAGGCGCGCTACGACGCGGCCGAGGTCAACGTCAGCCGCATCACCGAGGGGCTCGAGTCGCACCAGGTGCAGCTCTTGAAGGACATCGCGATGCTCGACCGGCTCTACGAGCAGAACCTGAAGTACTTCAAGGAGCTCTCGATGTACATCGCGGCGGGCAAGCAGCGCCTCGAGGAGGTGCGCTTAACCGACCTCAAGGCCGCGTACGAGAAGGCCGAGTCAAGCGGCCTGCCGGAGGACGCGCAGGCGGCGAAGGACTTGAGCGAGAAGTGCGACCGGTTCGAGAAGAAGATCTACGACCTCGAGCTCACGCGCAACATCTCGATCCAGATGGCGCCGCAGATCCGGCTGATCCAGTCGAGCAACCAGCTGATGGCCGAGAAGATCCAGACGTCAATCGTCAACACGATCCCGCTGTGGAAGAGCCAGATGGTGCTGGCGCTGGGCATCGCGCACACGCAGAGCGCGATGGAGGCGCAGCGCGCGGTCACGAACCTGACGAACGATCTGCTCAAGAAAAACGCCGAGAAGCTCAAGATGGCGACCGTCGAGAGCGCGAAGGAGTCCGAGCGCGGCATCGTCGACATCGAGACGCTCAAGCAGACGAACCAGATGCTGATCGACACGATGGACGAGGTGCTGAACATCCAGAAGGAGGGCCGCGAGAAGCGCCGCGCGGCGGAGCAGGAGCTGCGGACGATCGAGGGCGAGCTGCGCCGGAAACTGCTGGAGGTTCGCCAATAAATGTTGGAGGGAAAGCGCATGCGCTTTGTTGAAAACCGGGCGCTCGCCTGGGTCGTGTTCGCCGCCTGCGCGCTCGCGAGCGTCCTTCTGTTGGGCGGCGGGGCGCTCCGCAACGAGCGGTACGACGTGCTCGTCGTCTATTCCGAGGGCACCGACACGTCGCTTTCGACGCACCACAGCATCGACGCGTACCTCGACCGCGCGGCCGAGCGCGCGAACATGCTCTGCGAGGTCGCCGCGAAGCTCTCGGCGGACGAGCAACTGATCGCCGCGGTGCGGGAGAGAGCGGATGAAGTCGCAAAGCTCGCCGAGCTCAACATGCGCCATCAGGCGTACGCCGAGCTTACGCCGGACGTCGAGGCGCTCTACACCGCGCTCGAGCGCGACAACTCAGAGAGCGCGCTCGTCGACGCGAAGCTCGCCTACAGGGACTACAAGAGCGCAATCAGCCTCATTCAGAACGACCAGTACCCCGTGCTCGCCAAGCGCTTCAACGAGAAGCTCAGCCCGTTCCCGGCGAATCTGATCGCGAAGCTCGGCGGCGTGGAGCCGCTCAATACGTTCGGGTGGTGATGACATGAAGAAACTGCTCGCTCTCATCGTCGCGCTTGTCGTCCTCTCCGGGGTTGCGCTCGCCGCGGTTCCGAAGCCGAACGACGACTTCTACGTGCTCGACGAGGCGAATGTTTTGAGCTACGAGACCGAGGGCCACATCGTGTTCTGCAACGACGTGCTCAACGGGAAAACCGGCGCGCAGATCGTGTTCGTCACCGTGAAGACCATCGGCAGGGAATCGATGGAGAGCTTCTGCATGCAGCTTTTCAACGGCTGGAAGATCGGCGACGCGCGGAAGCAGAACGGCTTTCTCGTCGTGCTCGCGATCGACGACGACACCTACGGCTGGCTGCCGGGCACGGGGCTCGATTTGGAACTCAGCGGCGGCGTCGTCGGGCAGATGGCGGATCGGCTGCTCGAGCCGGAGTTCGTCGACAGGGACTACGACGAGGGCGCGCGGAAGTTCTTCGACGCGCTGTTTGAAAAGATCGCCGACATCAGCGGCTCCGACGCGACGCTCGAGGAAGGCGACGAGCGGTTCAAGGCGTTCCTCCGGACCGAGGAGGGCGAACAATATCAAGAGGATCGCAGGGCCGAGGAGCAGCGGCAAGCCGCCGCGCCCGCGGCGGGCTGCGCGGGAGGGTCTATGGGCTGCTACGGATTGGGGCTTGGATGCGGCGGCTTCGGGTTGTTTGCGATCATCGTGCTGGTCTTCCTCATGATCGGCATCGGCGGCGGATTCGGCTACCGGCGCTACAGGCGCTACCATCCCCCGATCTACCCGCGCCCGCCGCGCCCCCCGTTCTGGGGCTGGGGCGGCCACGGCCCGCGCAGAAGGCCCCCGTCCGGCGGCGGCTTCGGCGGCTTCGGCGGGTTCGGAGGCGGGCGCTCCGGCGGAGGAGGCGGCTTCGGCGGCTTCGGCGGCGGGCGCTCCGGCGGCGGCGGAAGTCGCTCCGGCGGCGGCTTCGGCGGGGGCCGCTCCGGCGGCGGGGGCGGCTCGCGCGGCGGAGGCGGAGGCCGCGGGCGCTGACGGCATTTCGACAGGTTGCATTTTGGCGCAGGATGGGAAAGGTTTGTGAAAATCTGTTTCTATCCTGCGCTTTGCGTGGTATAATATAGGCAGCAGGAAGCATTCCAAAGGAGAGTAGATGGCTATGCAGCTCCGTGATTTTCCCCGTTTGAAGGACAAGGTCGTGCTCATCACCGGCGCGGCGCAGGGATTGGGCGAGGCGCTCGCGCTCAGGCTCGGCGAGGAGGGCGCGAAGGTCGTCGTCGGCGACATGAATTTCGAGGGCGCCGAGGCCGTGGCCGCGCAGCTCGGCGAGGGCTTCGCCGCGAAGCTGAACGTGCGCGACTATGCTTCATGCGAGGCGGTCGTTTCCGCCGCGGTCGAGAAGTACGGCCGGCTCGACATGGTCGTCGCGAACGCGGGCGTTCTCCGCTCGAACCCGATCGAGGCCATGACCTACGAGGAATTCTCCTTCGTCGTGGACATCAACTTAAGCGGCTATTTCAACACCGCGAAGGCCGCCGTCCGGCAGTTCCGCAGGCAGGGGAACGGCGGCGTCATCGTGCAGATCAACTCGAAGTCCGGCAAGAAGGGCTCGGCGAAGAACTGCGCCTACGCCGCGAGCAAGTTCGGCGGCATCGGGCTCACGCAGTCGCTCGCGCTCGAGCTCGCCGAGGAAAACATCCGCGTGAACGCCCTCTGCCCGGGGAACCTCCTCGACTCGCCGCTGTGGGTCAACTCGCTCTACGAGCAGTACGCCCGCAATCAGGGCACCACGAAGGAGAAGATCCGCGAAAAGTACATCAACCAGGTGCCGATGCGCCGCGGCTGCCAGTACGGGGACGTCGCGAACGTCATGGTATTCCTGCTGAGCGACGAATCCGGCTACATGACCGGGCAGGCGATCAACGTCACCGGAGGACAGCAGATGCAACCGTAAGGTTTTGCGATAATAACAAGGAGGATCACAAGCATGATGACCAAAGCGGTACGCCTGCACGGCGCGAACGACCTCAGGCTCGATACCTTTGAACTCCCGGAAATCAAGGACGACGAGATACTCGTCAAGATCGTCTCGGACTCGATCTGCATGTCCAGCTACAAGGCCGCGATTCAGGGCGAGAAGCACAAGCGCGTGCCCGCGAACATCTCCGAGGTTCCGATCATCATCGGCCACGAGTTCTGCGGCGTCATTGTTGAGGTCGGAAGCCGCTGGGCGGACGAATTCAAGCCCGGCGAGAAGTTCGGCATCCAGCCGGCGATCAACTACCGCGGAACGCTGCACACGCCCGGCTACTCGTTCCCCTTTATGGGCGGCGCGACGCAGTACGCGGTGCTGCTCCCCGAGGTCATGGAAAACGGAAGCCTTCTGCACTACAAAGCGCCGGAGTTCTTCTACGGCTCCTTGGCCGAGCCGATGAGCTGCATCGTCGGCGCCTTCCACGCGCAGTACCACCTGAAGCCCGGCTCCTATTTCCACCACATGGGAATCATAGAGGGCGGCAACGTCGCGATCCTCGCGGGCGCGGGCCCGATGGGGCTGGGCGCGATCGACTACGCCGTGCACTGCGACAGAAAGCCCGGCCTCTTGGTCGTGACCGACATCGATCAGGTTCGCCTCGACCGCGCGCAGTCGATCTTCTCCGTCGAGGAGGCCGCGAAGCACGGCGTCAAGCTCGTGTACCTGAACACCTCCGGCGAGGACCCCGTCCAAAAGCTCATGAACCTGACCGGCGGCAGGGGATATGACGACGTGTTCGTGTTCGCGCCCGTCGCGCCGGTCATCGAGCAGGGCGACCGGATTCTCGCGTTCGACGGCTGCCTCAACTTCTTCGCGGGCCCGACAAACCCGAACCTGTCGGCGATGTTCAACTTCTACGACGTGCACTACAACAGCCACCACATCGTCGGAACCAGCGGCGGCCGCACCGAGGACCTCGTCGAGTCGCTCGAGATGATCGCCGCGAAGAAGCTGAATCCGTCCTCGATGGTCACGCACGTCGGCGGCCTCGACGCCGTCATCGATACGACCTTGAACCTGCCGAAGATCCCCGGCGGCAAGAAGCTGATCTACAACCACATCGCGCTGCCGCTGACCGCGATCGCGGACTTCGGGGAGAAGGGCAAGGCCGACCCGCTGTTCAGGCAGCTCGCGGAAATCTGCGACCGGCACAACGGGCTCTGGTCGGGCGAGGCCGAGGAGTTCCTGCTCGGGAACGCGAAGGCCATCTGACCCGGAAAAAAATCCGGGTGGTTCGACAACAGACGGACCCCTGTCATGCGAGAGCCTGGCAGGGGTTTTAGGCTTATAGCGGGAGAACTCCTGTTTACGGAAGCCGCGCCGATGATCAATCGGGACTTGGCGCTACCAGACAAACGGCAGGATTCGGTATCCGACCCTTTTTTTGTAGTCCGAATATCCGGGGAGCCCTTCTTCCAACACCTTTTC